>JAFZRG010000138.1 GCA_017619985.1 Bacillota bacterium
ATTCATCCGCGCGCTGCGCAGAGGCAACCGCGGCCTGGCCTATTCCCTGATGCAGGAACTGGACCTCGAACAGGAAGAATTCAAAGGCGTCTTCTTCGTTCCGGGAGTCAAGAAAGAGGGCGGCCTGAGAGAGCTCGCGGCATTCGAGAACGACTTCAACATCCGCACGCTCAAGATGGTCACCGAAGGCGAGATCGCCGGCCTCATCCTGGAATCGAGCCAGACGAAGGAATACGGCGAACCCGAATGGAAGGCCTTCGCCAAGCGCATGTCGCTGCTGGACGCGGACAAGACGTTCCACGTGCTCGGCACCGACGGCATCGAAGGCATGTGCAACGCGTTCCAGCTCATCAACGAGACGGAAGCGTTCATCCAGCTGATCTTCCCGTACAAGCACAGCTTTTCGAAATACGAGCTCGCGTTCGCGGGCAACTGCGTGAATATCTGCATGAACGGCGGCACGGTCAAGAAGAACTATCTCGACCTGATCAAGCCCTTCCGCGACGCGAAGGACACGAAGAGCCGCCAGCTGATGGAGACGCTCGAGACCTTCATGCTGGACTCCGGCCTGTCCACCGCCAAGACGGCGCGGCTCATGGATATCCACGCCAACACCGTGCAGTACCGCTTAAAGCGCATCAAGGACGTGCTGGGCGTCGATATCACGGCCAACACCGTGGTGCCCGGCCTGATGATGGCGCTGGCGGTCTACCGCATCGAGAACGAAGTCAAGTCGCTGTAAGCCATGCTGACGGAGCTGAAAAACCCCTTCGTGCTGGCGCCCCTGGCGGGGGTCACGGACAGCGCGTTCCGGCGCATCTGTTTCGGGCACGGCGCGGCGCTGGCCTTTACGGAGATGATCTCCGCGAAGGGCCTGTACTACCGCAACGCCAACACCGAGGACCTGCTGAAGATCCATGAGGACGAAGGTCCCGTGGGCATCCAGCTGTTCGGGTCCGAGCCCCTTATGCTGCAGTTCGCAGCGGAGAAGCTCAAGGACAGACCGAACGTCTGCATCGACCTCAACATGGGCTGCCCGGTGCCGAAAGTCGTGAAGAACGGCGAAGGGTCTGCGCTGCTGAAGAGCCCGGCGCTGGCGGAAGAACTGGTGCGGGCGACCGTAAAGGCCGCCGGCAAACCCGTGACCGTCAAGATGCGCATCGGTTTCGACGAAGTCCATCCGGTAGACCCGGTGGATTTCGCCCTGCGCATGCAGGACGCCGGGGCGAGTCTCATCACGGTGCACGGACGCACGCGCGAGCAGTACTACAGCGGCAAGGCCGACTGGAGCGCGATCCGGCGGATCAAGGAGGCGCTCGACATCCCGGTGGCGGGCAACGGAGACATTTTCTCCGCGCAGGATGCCCTGCGCATGCTGGACGAGACGGGCTGCGACCTGGCGGTCATCGCGAGAGGCGCGCTGGGCAATCCCTGGATCTTCGCTGAATGCGAAGCCGCCCGGAAGGGTCAGCCCATCCCGAAGCGTCCGGACATGGACGAGATCATAGAGACTGTTAAGAAGCACGCTATGCTGCTTCTTGAGGATAAAGAGGAATACCGGGCCGTGCGCGAGATGCGAAAGCACGCCGCCTGGTACACGAAAGGCATCAAAGGCGCCGCTGCCCTGCGGGCAAAGGCGAGCGAAGCGGAGAGCCTGGACGAGATGTTTACGATCTTAGAGGGTTTGAAGCAATTGAACCCTGCAAAATAGAGGAGAAGGAAAATGAGTGAAGAAATCTTACTGAGACAAGAAGATTACGACAAGATCGTGGAAGAGCACGAGTACCTGACGTCCGTGCGCCGCATCGAAGTCTCCGAGCATCTGAAGGAAGCCAAATCCTACGGCGACCTTTCGGAGAACGCGGAATACGACGCAGCCAAGAACGAACAGGCCGAACTGGAAGACCGCATTCAGAAGCTCGAGACGATGATGCGCAACGGCAAGATCGTCACGGAAGCCGAGATGACGGGCGACCACGTCAACCTGGGCCTTGGCGTTCGGATCAAGGACATGAAGACCAAGGAAGAGTTCACGTACACGATCGTCGGCATCAACCAGGCAGACCCCTTCGAGGACAAGATCTCCAACGAGTCTCCCGTCGGTAAGGCCCTGCTGGGCCGTAAAAAGGGAGAGACCGTCGAAATCCAGACGGAAAGCGGAGTTTTGAACTATAAGATCATGGAAATCATCAAGGGATAGAAAAATGAGTGAAGAGAACAGAAACAACCGGCCCGTTCCCCAGACCGAGGAACAGGCGGCGCAGGACTTAAGCGAGCAGTGTCTCATCCGCAGAGAAAAGCTGGCGGCGCTGCAGGCGGAGGGCAGAGACCCCTTCCTGCAGACCCGTTTCGAACGCACCAGCAACGCTACGGAAATCAAGGAAAAGTTCGACGAACTGGAGGGGACGACGCAGAAGATCGCCGGCCGCCTCATGAGCAAGCGCGGCATGGGCAAGGCCTCTTTCTGCGACCTGCAGGATCAGGACGGCCGCATCCAGATCTACGTCCAGGTGGACGATCTGGGCGCCGAAGAGTATGACCGCTTCAAGAAGCTCGACATCGGCGACATCATCGGCTGCGAGGGCACGGTCTTCCGCACGAAGCGCGGCGAGATCTCCCTGCACGTGCAGTCCTACATCCTGCTGAGCAAGTCCATCCGCCCGCTGCCCGACAAGTGGAGCGGCCTCAAGGACATGGATACCCGCTACCGCCAGCGCTACGTGGACCTGATCGTCAATCCGGAAGTGCGCGAGACCTTTAAGAAGCGCGCGCTCATCTACCGCTGCATCCGCAAGTACTTCGACGACCTGGGCTACATCGAATGTGAGACACCCATCCTCAATACGGTGCAGGGCGGCGCGACGGCGCGTCCGTTCGTGACCCATCACAACGCCCTGAACATCGACCTGTACCTGCGCATCGCGACGGAGCTGCACTTAAAGCGCTGCATCGTCGGCGGTCTGGACAGAGTCTACGACATGGGCCGCATCTTCCGCAATGAAGGCATGGACACCCGCCACAATCCGGAGTTCACGACCATCGAGTTCTATGAAGCCTACACGAACATCGAAGGCATGATGGAGCGCACGGAAGGGGTCATCAAGGCTGCGAACAGAGCTGTGAACGGCGATCAGACCGTCATTCCTTTCGGCGACGTCGAGATCGACCTGGGCAAGCCGTTCGCGAAGATCACGATGACCGAAGCGGTCCGTAAGTATGCGGGAGTGGACTTCGACAAGATCGATACGCGCGAAGAGGCCGTGACGGTCGCAAAGGAACATGGCATCGAGGTCGAACCCAAGCACGAAAGAGGCGACATCCTGTCGCTGTTCTTCGAGGAATACGCCGAGAAGAACCTCATCCAGCCTACGTTCGTCATGGAGCACCCGGTGGAGATCTCCCCGCTGACCAAGCGCTGCGTGGACGATCCGAG
>JAFZRG010000139.1 GCA_017619985.1 Bacillota bacterium
ACCGACGTGGAGAGCGGCGCGTTCGAGGACAGACTTATCAACAAGAATCCGTAACGACAGGAATGCGTGAGGTGCGACATGAAAGAATTTGAACTCAAATACGGCTGTAACCCCAACCAGAAGCCCGCGAAGATCTACATGCACGACGGCGCGGAGCTGCCGATCGAGATCCTCTCCGGCCGCCCCGGCTATATCAACTTTCTCGACGCCTTCAACTCCTGGCAGCTCGTCAAGGAACTGAAGGAAGCCACCGGCATGCCCTGCGCGGCGAGCTTCAAGCACGTCAGCCCCACCTCCGCCGCCGTCGGCAAGAAACTTCCCGAAAAGCTGAAGAAGGCCTGCTTCGTCGACGACATCGAAGGCCTCGACGACTCCCCCATCGCCTGCGCCTACGCCAGAGCCCGCGGCACCGACCGCATGTGCTCGTTCGGCGACTGGATCGCGCTGTCCGATACCTGCGACGAGACTACCGCAAAGATCATCAAGAGAGAGGTCTCCGACGGGGTCATCGCGCCGGGATACACCCCCGAAGCCCTGGCCATCCTCCAGGCGAAGCGCAAAGGTTCCTACAACGTCGTGCAGATGGACCCGGACTACGTGCCCGATCCGCAGGAGACCAAGCAGGTCTTCGGCATCACGTTCGAACAGGGCCGCAACAACTTTAAGATCGACCGCGAACTGCTGTCGAACATCGTGACCGCGAACAAGGACCTGCCCGACGAAGCCGCCATCGACCTCATCGTGGCGCTCATCACCCTGAAGTACACCCAGTCCAATTCCGTGTGCTTCGCGGTCGACGGACAGGCCATCGGCGTCGGCGCCGGCCAGCAGTCCCGCGTGCACTGCACGAGGCTCGCCGGAAGCAAGGCCGATACCTGGCTGCTCAGACAGTCCGACAGAGTCCTGGATCTGCCGTTCAAGGAAGGCCTCGGCAGAGCGGACCGCGACAACGCGATCGACGGCTACATCAACCAGAACGAGCTGGACGTCTGCGCCGAAGGCAACTGGCAGAGATACTTCAGCGAGCAGCCCAAGCCCTTCACCAAGGAAGAGCAGCGCGCCTACCTCGATACGATCGACGGCATCGCCCTCGGTTCCGACGCGTTCTTCCCCTTCGACGACAACATCGAGAGAGCCAAGCTCTCCGGCGTCAAATACATCGCAGAACCCGGCGGATCCGTCCGCGACGACCTCGTCATCGGCGCCTGCGACAAGTACGGCATGGTCATGGCCTTCACCGGCATGCGCCTGTTCCATCACTAGGAGGACACTATGAAGATACTGGTCATCGGCGGCGGCGGGCGCGAGCACGCCATCATCAGGAAGATCAAGGAAAACCCGCAGGTCGAAGCCATCTATGCCCTGCCCGGCAACGGCGGCATCGCGATGGATGCGTTCTGCGTGGACGTCAAGGCGACCGATCTGGAAGGCATCAAAGAGTTCGTCAAAGGGCACCCGGTGGATTACGCCGTGGTCGCTCCGGACGATCCCCTCGTGCTCGGCTGTGTGGACATGCTGCAGGAGATGGGCATCCCCTGCTTCGGACCGGAAGCGAAAGCGGCCATCATCGAGGGCAGCAAGGTCTTTTCGAAGGACCTCATGAAGAAATACGGCATCCCCACCGCGAAGTACGAAACGTTCGACGACATGTCCGCGGCGCTGGCCTACCTCGAACACGCCCCCATCCCGACTGTCGTCAAGGCGGACGGCCTGGCGCTGGGCAAGGGCGTCATCATCGCGCAGAGCACGGAAGAAGCCAAGGCTGCCGTCATTTCCATGATGCAGGACAAGCAGTTCGGCAAGAGCGGCGAGCGCATCGTCATCGAGGAGTTCCTGGAAGGCCCGGAGGTCTCCGTCCTGTCCTTTACGGACGGCAAGACGGTCGTTCCCATGGTCTCCGCCATGGATCACAAGCGCATCGGCGACGGCGACACCGGTCTGAACACCGGCGGCATGGGGACGGTCGCGCCGAACCCCTACTACACCGAAGAGATCGCGAAGCAGTGCATGGAAGAGATCTTCCTGCCGACCATCGCGGCCATGAACGCTGAAGGCCGCACGTTCAAGGGCTGCCTGTACTTCGGCCTCATGATCTGCAAGGACGGACCGAAGGTCATCGAGTACAACTGCCGCTTCGGTGACCCCGAGACGCAGGTGGTGCTCCCCCTGCTCGAAAGCGATCTGCTGACCGTGATGCAGGCCGTCACGAACGGCACGCTGGCCGAGACGGAAGTCAGGTTCAGCGACAAGAACGCCTGCTGCGTCATCCTGGCTTCGGAAGGCTACCCGGTCGCCTACAAAAAAGGCTTCCCCATCGACATCCCCGCGGACGTGCTGCCCTGCACCTACGTCGCGGGAGCGAAGAAGGAGATGGGCCAGCTCGTGACGTCCGGCGGACGCGTTCTGGGGGTCACGGCGGTGGAAGACACGCTGCCCCAGGCCATCGAAAAAGCCTACGCCATGGCGGAAAAGATCTGGTTCGAAGGCGCCTACAAGAGATCTGACATCGGCGCCAGAGCGATGAAAGCATACAAGGAACAGTAACGGAGGAACAGAAAGTATGGTTTACAGAGTTTATGTGGAAAAGAAACCCGGATTCGATCTGGAAGCGAAGAGCACGCTGGCGGATCTGAAGTCGAACCTGGGGATCGAAGCGCTGAAAGACGTGCGGATGTTCAACCGCTACGACGCGGAGAACATGTCGAAGGAACAGTTCGACTACGCCGTGAAATACGTCTTCTCCGAACCGCAGATGGATATCGCGGTCGAGATGCCCGATTTCGGCGACGCGAAGGTCTTCGCGGTGGAATTCCTGCCCGGCCAGTTCGACCAGAGAGCCGACTCCGCCGCGCAGTGCATCCAGCTCATCTTCCAGGGGGAGCGTCCCCTCACCCGCTCCGCGAGAGTCTACGCGCTCTACGGTGATCTGACCGACGCGGACATCGCGGCGGTCAAGAAATACGTCATCAATCCGGTCGAAGCCAGAGAAGCGGCCGCGGAAAAGCCGGAGACACTTGTCGTCAACTACGACATCCCCACGGAAGTCGCGACGGTGGAAGGCTTCATCGACATGACCGACGAAGACCTGGCCGCATACATCAAGGCCAACGGTCTCGCCATGGACGAAGCGGATCTCGCGATGGTGCGCAACTATTTCGCGTCCGAGCACCGCGATCCGACCATCACCGAGGTCAAGATGATCGACACCTACTGGTCCGATCACTGCAGACATACGACGTTCAACACCGTCATCGACAGCGTGAAGTTCGAGGACGAACTGCTGCAGAACGCCTGGAACGACTACATCAACACCCGCAAGTTCCTGAACCGCACGAAGCCGATCTGCCTGATGGATCTGGCCACGATCGCGGTCAAGCAGCTCAAGAGCGAAGGCAAGATGGACAAGCTGGACGAATCCGACGAGATCAACGCCTGCACCATCAAGATCACCGTGAACATCAACGGGAAAGAAGAACCGTGGCTCCTCCTCTTCAAGAACGAGACGCACAACCACCCGACGGAGATCGAGCCGTTCGGCGGCGCGGCCACCTGCATCGGCGGCTGCATCCGTGACCCGCTCTCCGGCCGCGCTTACGTTTACGCGGCGATGAGAGTCAGCGGCGCGGCGGATCCGACGAAGCCGATCAGCGAAGCGCTCCCGGGCAAGATCCCCCAGAAGCAGCTGACCCAGACCGCAGCCGCGGGCAACTCCTCCTACGGCAATCAGATCGGTCTGCCCGCCGGCATCGTGGAAGAGATCTACCACCCCGGCTACGTAGCCAAGAGGATGGAACTCGGCGCGGTCATCGCGGCGGCTCCGCAGGAGAACGTCCGCAGAGAAGTGCCCGCCCCCGGCGACAGAGTCATCCTGCTCGGCGGCGGCACGGGACGCGACGGCATCGGCGGCGCGACCGGTTCGTCCAAGGCGCACGACGTGCACTCCGTCGAGACCTGCGGCGCGGAAGTCCAGAAGGGCAACGCGCCTGAAGAAAGAAAGATGCAGAGACTGTTCCGCAACGGCGAAGCGACCCGCATGATCAAGCGCTGCAACGACTTCGGCGCGGGCGGCGTTTCCGTTGCGATCGGCGAACTCGCGGACGGCCTGGACATCGACCTGAACCTCGTTCCCAAGAAATACGAAGGTCTGGACGGCACCGAACTGGCCATCTCCGAATCCCAGGAGAGAATGGCCTGCGTCGTAGCCGAAAAGGACGTCGAACGGTTCCTCGAGCTGGCGGCGGAAGAGAACCTGAACGCCGTGCCTGTTGCAAAAGTCACCGATACGAACCGCCTCGTGATGCACTGGAACGGCAAGACCATCGTGGACATCTCCCGCACGTTCCTGAACACGAACGGCGCGGACAAGCACATCACCGTCGCGCCTGCACCCGCGGTCTGGGACGAAGAACTGGTCGAAGGCGGCTTCACCGAAAACCTGAAGAAGGTCGCCGGCGATCTGAATTCCTGCTCGCGCAGAGGCCTCGTCGAACGCTTCGACTCCAACGTCGGCGCGGCGACGGTCCTGTCCCCGTTCGGCGGCAAGTATCAGCGCACACCGATCCAGGCGATGGTCCATAAGATCTCCGTCGAAAAGGACGATACCGACACCTGCTCCCTGATGGCCTTCGGCTTCAACCCGTTCATCTCCAGCAGCAGCCCGTACCACGGCGCGTATCTGGCGGTCGTGGAATCCTGCGCCAAGCTGGTCGCGGCAGGCGCGGAATTCAAGGACGTCTACCTCTCCATGCAGGAATTCTTCGAGAAGCTCGGCAGAGACCCGAAGCGCTGGGGCAAGCCCCTGGCCGCCCTGCTCGGCGCGTTCGAGGCCCAGATGGCCCTCGGCGTCGGCGCCATCGGCGGCAAGGACTCCATGAGCGGCACGTTCGAAAATCTCGACGTTCCTCCCACGCTGGTCTGCTTCGCGGTGACCACGGACAAGGTCGATCACATCACCGGCAACGAGTTCAAGGCGCCCGGCCATAAGGTAGTCTGGATCCGTCCCGAACTGAACGAAGCGGGCCTGCCCACCGGCGAATCCTTGCTGAAGATCTTCGGCGAGATCACCGAACTGCTGAGATCCGGCAAGGCCTGCACGGTCTACACGCCCGGCATGGGCGGCGCCGCGGCAGCGGTCATGAAGATGGCCTTCGGCAACAAGGTCGGCTTCTCCTACGCGGACGACCTCGACCTGCAGGATGTCTTCGCGACGTCATACGGCTCCTTCATCGTCGAGATGGCGGACGGTTACTGCGAGAAGTGCGCGGCCAAGGTAGCGCCGGAGAGCGTGCTGCTCGGCGTCACGACGGACGACGGCAAGTTCACCGCGGGCGAAGAGAGTATCTCCATCGACGACATCGCGGAGATCTACGAGAGCAAGCTCGAAGACGTCTTCCCCTGCAACATCCCGACCGAGAAGGACGCTCCCATCGAGACCTTCACGTCTGACAAGAAATGCACTGCGGCGCCTGCCATTAAGGTCGCGAAGCCCCGCGTGCTCATCCCGGCCTTCCCGGGCACGAACAGCGAATACGACTCCGCCAAGTACTCCGAAGAGGCCGGTGCCGAAGCGAAGATCTGCGTCATCCGCAACCTGACGCCGGACGATATCCGCAGATCCGTCGAAGAGATGGCTGAGGAGATCCGCAAGAGCCAGATGATCTTCATCCCGGGCGGCTTCTCCGGCGGCGACGAACCCGACGGCTCCGGCAAGTTCATCACCGCGTTCTTCCGCAACGCGGCCATCAAGGAAGCGGTCACCGAACTGCTCGAGAAGAGAGACGGCCTGATGCTGGGCGTCTGCAACGGCTTCCAGGCGCTGGTCAAGCTGGGCCTCGTGCCCTACGGCAGGATCATCGACACCGATGAGAACTGCCCGACGGTCACGTTCAACAAGATCGGCCGCCTGCAGAGCAAGATCGTGCGCACCCGCGTTTCCTCCGCCATGTCCCCGTGGCTGGCGAAGACTAAGCCCGGCGACGTCTACAACGTGGCGATCTCCCACGGCGAAGGACGCTTCTACGCGAGCGACGAGCTGATCCACCAGCTGGCCGCGAACGGACAGATCGCGATGCAGTACGTCGGCCTCGACGGCGTACCTTCCATGAGCGTGGACGTGACCCCGAACGGTTCCGCATACGCCATCGAAGGCATCACCTCCCCCGACGGCCGCGTGTTCGGCAAGATGGGCCATATCGAACGCTACAGCAAGGGCATCTTCCGCAACATCCCGGGCAACTACGACCCGAAGCTGATGGAAGCTGCTGTGGAATATTTCACGAAGTAAGCTGAAACAAACGCAAAACAAGACCCCGCAGGAT
>JAFZRG010000140.1 GCA_017619985.1 Bacillota bacterium
ATGGGCGGCTGCGCGTAATCCGGCAGCGGGCAGACGTACTTCCCGCCGTTCCTGCGCAGCAGTTCCTCCTTCGCCTGCGCGATGAGTGCGGGGCGGTCCATCGTGCGCACCGTCGCCAGTGCCAGCACCTTGGCAGCCACGATCATGCCCTTGTCGCCGATGGAGCTGTTCGAGAACGCCACGTTCTGCCAGCTGTGCCCGACGTTGCCGATGCAGGCTGTCGCCACGTTGATGTTGACGGTCGGCGTCGCGTAACCCACGTCGCCCACGTCCGTCGAACCGGAACGGTAGCCGGTCTCCCTCGCGTCGAAGGGATGGACCTCGCTGTCCAGAGGTTTCGCGAGGATCTCGGCCACGCGTTCGTAGCCGTAGATCTCCTCCGCCTGCTCGGCGATCGTCTTCTGGATAGGCTTGGGATACGTGCGGACGAAATCCGCCGCCAGTTTATACTCTTCCTCGGTCCACTGCGGCGCGCCTACCTCCCGCAGACATTCGTCCGCCACGGCGGCCAGCGTTTTGTTCGGCACGTAATCCGAGAACGCCATGGTCACTTCGTATTCCATCTTCGTCTCGGTCATGAGGGCCGCGCCTTTCGCGATGTTCACGACCCTGGCGAACAGTTCCTTCACCTGCGCGACCTTCGGCGCGCGCACCTCGTATTTGATGACCGCGTGGGCCGGCACGACGTTCGGCTGGGCTCCGCCCGCGTCCGAATAGGCGTAGTGCACCCTCGCCTGATCGATCATGTGCTCTCTCAGATAGTTGACGCCGACGTTCATCAGCTCGGCAGCGTCCAGCGCGCTCCTGCCCAGTTCCGGCGCTCCTCCCGCATGGGAAGCGATGCCGTCGAACGTGAAGTTCGCGCCCATGATGGCCACATCGCCCTTGGCGGGGACCTCGTTCAGGAAAGCCGGATGCCAGGCATAGGCGAAGTCCACGTTGTCGAAGTAACCCGCTCTCGCGATGAACTGCTTCGAACCCGCGCCTTCTTCCGCCGGGCAGCCGAAATAGATGATCGTTCCGTCCTTGCCGGTCTGCTGCAGGTATTCCTTGACGGCCATGGCCGCCGCGGCGCCGCCGACGCCCAGCAGGTTATGGCCGCACCCGTGACCCGGCGCACCTGCGCACAGGGGCTGCCTTTCGGTGCTTCCCGCGATCTGGCTGAGTTCCGCCAGCGCGTCGTATTCGCCGAGGATCGCCGCCACAGGCTTGCCGGATCCGCTCACGAACGTCGCCGTGAACGCGGTGGGGATGTCCGCGATCCCCTTCTCGATGGTGAATCCCTCACTGGCCAGGGCCTGCTGCAGCGCAGCGGCAGACTTTTCCTCTTCATAGGCCAGTTCCGCGTAGCCCCAGATCTCCCGGGCGAGCGTTCTGACGCGGTCCGCCTTGGCGTCGATCACCTGCGATAAAAATTCCAACTCATTCATATCGAATACAACTCCTGCTACAGCACTTTGCTTAGGAATTCCTTGGCGCGGGGACTGGTCGGGCTGGAGAAGAAACTCTCCGGGTCACCCTCTTCCTGGATGATCCCCTCGTCGATGAACAGGATGCGGTCCGAGACCTGCCGCGCGAAGCCCATCTCGTGGGTCACGTTCAGGATGGTCATGCCGCTCCTTGCCAGGTCTTCGATGACGCTCAGAACCTCCTTGACCATTTCGGGGTCCAGCGCGCTCGTCGGCTCGTCGAACAGCATCACTTCCGGTTCCATGGCCAGGGCCCGCACGATGGCGAGGCGCTGTTTCTGGCCGCCAGAAAGCTGGCGTGGATACACGTCGCGCTTATCGAGCAGACCGACGCGGCCCAGCAGGTCTTCCGCCTGCTTTTCGGCGTCTTTCGGCGGCACTTTCTTTTCCAGCACCGGCGTGAGCGTGATGTTCTCCAGCACCGTCAGATGCGGAAAGACGTTGAAGTTCTGGAACACCATGCCGATCTTCTGCCGGTAGAGCGAGATCCTCTTGCCGGCCTTCATGATGTCTTCGCCTTTGAAGAAGATCTGGCCGCCGGTCGGTTCCTCCAGGCGGTTGAGGCAGCGCAGGAACGTGCTCTTGCCGCTGCCGGACGGTCCGATGATGGACACGACTTCGCCGGGCGCGATATCCGTCGAGATGCCTTTCAGCACATGAACGTCCCCGAAGCTCTTGTACAGATCCTTGACGCGGATGATGGGTTCAATCACTTGCCTTCAGCCTCCCTTCGATGCGTCCCGCGAAGACCGACAGGACGGTCGTGACGACGAGGTAGATCATGCCGGAGATCAGCAGAGGCTGGATCGCCAGGAACGTGGACGCCTGCACCGTCTTATAGGCCGTTGTCAGTTCGCGCACGAAAAAGACCGAAGCCAGGGACGTCTCCTTGATGCAGGAGATGAACTGGCTCACGAGCGCCGGCAGGATGTTCTTGATCGCCTGCGGCATGATGATCTTCTGCATCAGGTGGATCTCGGTCAGGCCGATGCTGCGGCCCGCCTCCCACTGACCCGGATCGACGGCCGCGATGCCCGCGCGCACGATCTCCGCGATGTAGGCGGAGGCGTTGATGATGAGCGCCACCACGATGCATGCGAGGTCCGACATGTTGAAGGGCATGACCTTCGGGAGCAGGATCCAGAAAAAGTAGAGCTGCAGCAGGATGGGCGTGCCCCGGAGGATCTGGATATACGTCGCGGCGACGGCGCTGACCGGTTTGAATCTGCTCATGCGCAGGAACGCCACCAGGAGTCCCAGCACGGTGCCGCAGACCAAGGTGACGCTCGCAAGCCACATGGTGCCCCAAAGACCCTTCAGGAACACCATATAATATTTTGCTAAGATTTTGATGATCTTATCCATGATTCGGGCTCAGCAGTCCTCTAATCGACGCCGAGTTTGCGCGCGTAGTCGGAATACTCTTCGTACCACTTGTCGATGGTGCCCTCCGCGCGGAGCTCGTCGATGCACTGGTTGATGAATTCGGTGAGTTCTTCCTCGCCCTTGGGGATGCCCACGCGGGTGCCCTGCGTGCTCTCGTCGACTTCGAAGCGGAACGGCGCGATGGCCAGACCGCCGTTGGCGTCCGCGTAGAGCTGGCCGTTGCTGATGTCGCAGGCGCAGGCGTCTGCCTTGCCTTCGGAGACCATCAGGAAACCGTCCGTCATGGAAGAGACCAGCTTGAATTCCTTATACTTGGGGATCTGGTCGTTTACGAAGCCTTCCTGCACGCTGCCGCTCTGGGTGACCACCACGAGGTCCGCGGCGTCTTCCGCAGTCTTGATGAGATCCTGATCCTCTTCTCTGACCAGGAAGCCGTAGGATGCCACTTCTTCGCTGAACCGGTAACCCTTGGACATGTTCATGTTTTCCGCGCGTCCGGGCGAATATGCCAGGGCGGATGCGGCAAAGTCGTACTTGCCTTCGGTGATGCTGGCCAGCACCGCGGAGAATTCCAGCGGAACGATGCGCAGTTCCACGCCCAGCTTTTCAGCGATGTATTTGCCCAGTTCGATATCCAGGCCCTGATACTGCTCGTCTCCGTCCTTGGAGGAGTCGATGAATTCATACGGAGCGAAATACGGCTCGGTCGCCATTTCGATGTAGCCTCTTTCCTTGATCTCTTCCAGACGGTTGCCCGCTTTGGCGCTTTCGCCGCCGCCCGAAGAACAGGCTGCCAGAGAGAATACCAGGATCAGTGCCAGGATGATCGCGATTGTTTTTTTCATGTTGTTCACACTATGCCTTTCTTTTTTCCTTCTATACCTTTGCCCCGCGCCGAACGGGGCCCTTTTTCGGTCACGTTGCTATTGTAGCACCGCCGCTTTAGCGTGTCAACACTTCAGCGCGCTGAATTAATAAAGAAGTCCACACATAAAAAGACTGCAGACAGATCCTGCAGTCTTTCGTTTCAGCAATCCCACTGATAGATCCTCAGGTCGACGTGGCCGTCCTCTTTCAGAAACACGCCCTCGCGGGCCAGCAGATCCGCCTGCTGCGTCCAGCCGGGCACCAGCCTTCCGTTGTGGCTCACGACCCGGTGACAGGGAAACCGCCCGTAGAACTCAGCATTGCTCAGGACTTTGCCCACGAGCCGCGAGTTCTTTTCGCGGCCGATGAGCCGGGCGATCTGCCCGTACGTCGCCACGCAGCCCTCCGGGATCTCCTCCACGACGGAGAGGATCTCGTAGGCCAGGTCTTCCGTCAGCTTCGCCATCGCTACTGCCTCAGGATCGCGAGATACACGTCGCTGATCGTCTCGATCAGGCGGTCGTCGAAGTCGAATCCCGCGGTGTGCAGCGACGGTCCGTCCCCGCCGGAGACGACGAATTCCGCGCCGGGGCAGTCCTTCAGGAACCAGCCGAAGTCCTCCGAACCGCGGGTGATCTCCGGCATCAGGAAGTTGGGCAGCCCCAGGGACTCCGCCGCTGCCAGCACCTTTTCCGCCTGCTGCGGCGTATTGGTCGTGTCGGGGAAGATATCCTCGTAGGAGAACGCGCAGGCAAGACCGTCTTCCGCAGCGCGCTTCGCCGCATACATCTCGATCTCGTCGCGGATCTGGTACATATCCTTGTCCTGTTCTGCCCGCAGCGTGACCCCTATCGTCCCCTTCGACGCGGCGATACCGAAGGCGTGCTCGCCCACGGCGATCTCGCAGATCGTCGCCATCACGAGCGTATTGAAGCGGCTCTGGTCCGCAATCTTCATGATCTCCTGCGCAGTATCGCAGATGGCCAGGGACGGATTCTTTCCGTTTTCGGGCAGGCTGGCGTGGGTCGGGCTGCCGGTCATCGTGATGCTCATGCCCATGGACGCGCAGTTGCATCCTTCGAGGCGGGTCACCACGGTGCCGAAGGGCAGGCCGCGGAAATTGTGGCAGGCGTAGATCTCCTTGATGCCGGTCTCCTTCACGAAGTCGCCGCATTCACAGGCACCCTGCCCCGTCTCCTCCGCGTGCTGGAACACCAGATAGACGTCACGGGCGGGCTTTTCCTCCTCCAGGCGCATCGCCAGCGCGCACAGCG
>JAFZRG010000141.1 GCA_017619985.1 Bacillota bacterium
GATGGTGGTGTTCGTGTTCTTCATGATCATGATCGTGATGGTGATGATGGCCGCATTCGCACTCGTCGTCATCGTCATCATCGTCGTCATCGTGATCGTGGTGGTGATGGTGATGCTGCTCATGCTCTTCGTGGTCGTGGTCGTGCTCTTCGTGCTCGGCGTCCTCCGCCTCCCACTTGGCATCCTCTTCCACGTGCTGGCGGATGAGTTCTGCCAGCTCTTCGGACAGCGCGTCTCTGCCGTCTATGATGGCCAGCATGTCCTTGCCGGGCAGGTCATCCCAGTCCGCCGTGACGATCTGCGCCTTGTCGTTCAGCTCGCGCAGCAGCCGGACCGCCTCTTCGACCTTTTCCGCGGAGATCTTGCCGGTGCGGCTCAGCACGATCGTGTGCGCCGTTCCGACCTGATCCTTGAAGAATTCGCCGAAGTTTTTCAGATACATTTTGCACTTGGACGCGTCGACGACCGTGGTCAGGCCGCCCAGCTCCAGGCGATCGTCGCCGGTCGCCATGACCGCCGCCGCGACTTCGGACAGCTTGCCGACGCCGGACGGTTCGATCACGATGCGGTCAGGCGCGTATTCCTCCAGCGCCATCTTCAGCGCGACCTTAAAATCGCCCGTCAGACTGCAGCAGATGCAGCCGGAATTCATCTCGCGCACCTGCACGCCTGCGTCCTGCAGAAAGCCGCCGTCGATGCCGATCTCGCCGAATTCGTTCTCGATGATCATGATCTTCTGGCCCGCATACGCTTCCGCCACCAGCTTCTTGATCAGGGTCGTCTTGCCCGCCCCGAGAAAGCCGGAGTAAATATCGATTTTCGTCATATGATTCACCTCTTTTTGAAGTAATTGCCGTACAGATAATTATACCATAAGAGAAAGGCGTTATCCGCCTTTCTGCAAAAACGGTTCAACAAATGCATCCGTGCAAAGACATTGTCTTTGCTGCTTTGATTGCATTTGTTATAACATAAAAGCGGCGCAATAACTGCGCCGCTTGCGTATGTTTCGCCTTATTCCGCCAGGTCGCTGACCCCGGAGAATCCGTTGACCGTATCTTCCATGACGAACTCCGCCGTGAGCTCGCCGGACGCGGTCTCCTGGCCCGGGAACTGGCCTCCCGGCTGGCCGGGCATTTCAGGTCTTTCGCCGTTGAATCCTTCCGGAGGTTCGCCCGGGAATTCGCCGTTGAATCCTTCGGGCGGTTCGCCCATCGGGCCACCTTGGCCGTTGAATCCTTCGGGCGGTTCACCCGGGAACTCGCCGTCGAAACCCTCAGGCATTTCGGGACGTTCTCCGTCGAACCCTTCCGGCGGCTCGCCCATCGGGCCGCCCTGGCCGCCGAAGCCTCCGGGTCCGCCGAAGCCGCCCAACTGGCCGGAAGCGCTATACCCCTGCTGCACGCCGCCGACGTAGACCGTGTAGGTCTCGCCGACCTTCAGGCCTTCGCAGGAGACGATCGCGCCGCGGTACTGCCGCGCGTTGCCGCCGATGACCGTATCGTTCTCCGGTTCATAATAGAACACGGTGTTGCCGTCCGCGTCTTTGATCTCGATCTCCTCGTCCGCGCTCTCGTACGAGCTGAACTGCAGGTTCATGACCGCCTGCGTCGCATCGCTGCCGTCGCTCTCCGCCCAGTCCATCGTGGACCCGAGCGCAAGAACAGTGCCGCCGTAGATGAAACTTCCCTTGTCGGAGTCCAGGCCGGAGTCGCTCATGGGGCTCGCGCTGGCCACGACCGTTCCGCCGTTGATCACGAGGTAGCCGTTGGAATCCACGCCGTCGCCTTCGCTGCCGAGGCCGCCGAGGATGTGCACGCTGCCGCCGTTGATCGTAAACACCGACACGCCGTCCTCGTTCACGTTGATGCCGTCGTCCTGCGCGAAGATGTTCACGACGCCGCCGTTGATGGTCAGATGCAGCTCGCTGTCCAGCCCCTCGTGGCTGCTGTTGATGGTCAGCACGCCCGTACCCTCCTCTTCGCCGTTGATGTTCATCGACTGGAACGAATAGAAGGCGCCGTCCATCTTGTGGGACTTCTTCTGGGCCTGACCCGCGTAGCTGACGGAATCGTCCTTGAACTTCGTCTTCAGGATGCGGAAGACGTTGGTGCCGGTCACGCTGTTCTCCGTGCCGTCCGCGATGATGACGTTCGCGCCAGCGTCCGTCGTATCCACGATCGGGCTGTACTCGTCGCGGTCCTCCCAGGTATTGTCGCATTCATAAACGCTCGCGAAGATGACCCCCGGAGCCGCCGTGCACGTGATGTCCGCCCCGGCGAATATCAGGGTCACTTTCGCTTCGGGATCGGTGAAGGTGTCGTCGGAATCGCCCAGATCGACATAGATCTGGCCGTTCCAGGTGCCCTGCAGGATGTACGTGCCGGCCTCCTGGATGTGCAGCACCGGATTGGCGTAGGCCTCCTCCTCGCTGTGCATCATAGAAGTCGGAACGGATGAACTGCCCTGCGTATACGGCAGGGTCGAAAAGATGTAGTCTTCGTACCCTTCCGCCGTGTAGTAATAGCACCACTCGGTCTCGTCGTCGTATTTCTGCGCGACAAACGCGCTTTCGTCCAGCTGCGGATAGTAGATCAGGTCGTGCGCGATGTAAGCCGCGGCGTCCGTGTCAGGTTCGGTGCCGGTGTAGTATTCAGCCGGCGAGTTCTTGACGTCGTCGTGGACCTCGGACGGATCCGCGTGCCAGGTGTAGTCGAACTCCTCGAGCGCTTCGCCATCCAGCGTCGCCGTGCCGTCTTCGTTCAGGAGCAGCACGTGCGCGCCTTCGTATTTTTCCTGCAGGGTCTCGACGCTCTCCGCCTCTCTGGTTTCCCCGGTCGCCTGCACGGCAGTTTCCTGCGTACACCCTGCGAGCATTCCTGCCGCCAGAAGAAGGCTCAGCAGGACCGCCATCGTCTTTTTTATCGTTATTTTCTTGCGTTTCATATGGTTATCCCCCTTTTGCAAAACAAGATACCCACATTGCGTGGGTATCCTGTGAAGAATGCGTAAACAGCATTTGTCATAATCCGAGAAGTTTTGTGATGAACCAGCTGCCTTCCTGGATGTCACGGAAGAAGCTGACGTCGCGCATCTCGCAGATCTTGATGACGATGAAGAAGACGGCCAGACATTCGAGCAGGCCTATGAGGAAGCCCCCCAGCCAGTCCAGCTGTTTCAGCACCGGCGCGTCGTTGATCTTGTCGACCAGGGCGTTGATCGGTTTGAACAGGAACAGCCCCAGAAGCGCGATCACGATGAACAGCACGGCGTGCACGACTTCGCGCATAGCCTTGTGCACCAGGTCGATGAGCTTCGCTTTCGGCGCCTCGCTCCACGAGGTCGATTCGTGCTCTTCCAGGATCTTCTCCGCTTTTTCGTCCAGGTGCGTGACCTCCAGCAGCTTTTCCGCGCCGGTGCCCACCAGGTCGTGCAGTTCCGTGATCGTATGACCCACGCTGGAGTCGTAGTTCTCCGAGACTTTTTCCTCGACTTTCGGCCACGTCTTGTCCATGACCGGAGGGGTCAGATAACCCGCGCCGACGATGCCGATCGCGATGGCCACGACGATGGCGATGATGCCGGCGAACGTCTTGTAGAAACCCCTCTTCGCATGCCAGATCGCGAACAGCAGAAAGATCAGTCCGATCGCGATGTCCACGATCAGGCCGAAATATGAATTGATCGTTGTATTCGATCCTACGCTCTCGCTGAATTCCAATACTTCAGACATGTGTTCTCCTCTCCCCTGCAGATCCCCAATAAAATACTCTGCAGTCTACCCAAATTATACACTGCAGAGCTCAATACGCAAATTACAGTTGTGTTGCAGAACAGACCCTATTCCAGGAACTGCCGCAGTTCCTCCAGCCCCTCGCCGGTGTAACTGCTCACGACGAAGATCGGGTCCGCGCCGGCCAGTTCGAGCAGGTCCTTCGACCGTTGGATCTCCTCTTCCGTCGCCAGGTCCGCCTTCGTGATGACCCCGGCCACAGGCACGGGAAAAGCAGCCGACTGGCCCGCCGAATACATGTAGCGGTCCTGCGTCGGGTCGATCAGGAACAGCACGAGATCCGTGTCCACGGAGGTCACGAGCAGGTTCTGCAGATGCACGCGGCGCTCCAGATACTCACCCGGCGAATCGATGTGACCCGCCACGATCTCGATGGACTGCGTCTTCTTGTAATCCAGCGGCTGGTCGTCGAGAGCCTGCAGCAGCGTCGTCTTGCCGCAGGCCACGTTGCCTACCATCAAAACCCTTTTCATCGCTACGTCCTCGTGATGACCGTCGGCGTGAAGCCGATGATGTTGTGCAGCGAATCCAGCACGTCCTTCAGCGCGGCTTCCACGGAGGCTACGTCGCCGTTGATGATGAGCGTGCCGTTGAAGCGGTCCACGAACACCACCTCGACGCTCGCCGCCTTCGTCGCGACGTCCGCCGCGATGATGGCGCCTTCGCTGGGCGTGATGGTCATGATGCCGAGCGCGCCTGCCGGCTCGCCGATGACGCCGAGCTTCTTGTAAAGGCTTTTGTCCGGGTTCGCGATCAGGTGCGCGAGCGTCACCTGCTTGCCCGGGACGAATTCCTGTATGATCCTCTGTTTGCTGTCTTCTTCGAACATGACCGTCCTCCTTTACAGCAGGCTTTCCAGCAGCTCGGGATGCGGGCTGGGGATGACCACGGAAGAGATCAGCATGCCTTCCGCCGCCGGGGTGTGGATACCGGCCTCGATCGCTGCGCGCACGGCTGCGACTTCGCCGGTGACCACGACGAACGACTTTCCGCCGATGCCCGTGCCCAGACGCACGTCCACGAGGTCCACGTCGGCCGCCTTGACCGCCGCGTCCGCGGAGTAGACCGACGCGGTCACGGAGAAATACTCCATGACCCCGATCGCAGCCATCTCCTCGGGAATGTTCGTCATGTTGATCGCCTGCACGACCTTCTCGTCGATGTTGGGGATGACGCAGGAATCCACCGCGTGCTCCCCTGCGATCACAAGACCGCTGTCCACGGACGCCTGCACCGCCGCCACTTCGCCGGTAAAGAAGATGTAGTACTTACCGGGGCAGCTGGCCTTGGAGAACAGTAGCTTCACTGCCGCAGTCTTCAGTACGATGTCCGCGGTCTCGACGCCCTTGGCGATGCTGTTCAGTTCGATAAATCCTATTGCTCGTTTCATTTGCTTCACCTGCCGTCGTACTCGACGAACCTGTCGATCACCAGCTTGTTGTAGCGGTACACGCCCGCCCTCGCTGCCACCTTGTCCGTGGGGGCTTTGCGGACTTCCCGTTCGGGGCTGGGCGTCCAGCTGTCACCTTTGCGCTCGTAACGGATCCCCTCCTCGCGCAGTTCGCCCTTGAGGATGGCATTGATCTTCCGGGGATTGAGTCCCATCGGGCACGCGTACACCTCGCAGATGCCGCATTCGCAGCACAGCGCGGCGCTCTGGATGACGGGATCGTCCAGCATGTTCTTCGGGTCGCCGCCCATGGCCATCTTGCGCATGATCTTATGCGGCTCGAGCGGATGACCCAGCAGATGCCTGGGACACAGCTGCGTGCAGTTCGAGCACTGGATGCAGGCCGACTTCGCCCTGC
>JAFZRG010000142.1 GCA_017619985.1 Bacillota bacterium
AAAAGACCAGCGCCAGCGCGAGCAATATGCTTAACAGTTTTTTCATTCTATCCTCCCATACCCTCGGGATATATCAACTCAGTATAGATTATACCACAAAAAGGGACGTGGCCGCATCGCGGGCACATCTTATCAACAGTCGTCTATTATGATGTTTTGCTGTTGATTATTCAACACGATAATCATATGATAAAAAACGGAAAGGCAGGAACAGTCATGCATAAGAATTCGGATGACAGAAGAGCAAAAAGATCGAGAAGACTGCTGAAAGAGAGTCTGCTGGCCCTTATGCAGGAGAAGCGTTTCCACGACATTTCCGCAAGGGACGTCACGGAGAGCGCCGATCTCAACCGGGGAACGTTTTATCTGCACTACCCCGATACGCTGGCGCTGCTGGAGAGCATCGAAGACGACATCATGGCGGAAGCGCAGGCGCTGGTCGATCAGCATCTGGACGAACTCAAAGGCAGTTCGACGCTGGAGCCTGTCCTCATGCCCCTCCTGGATTATATCCTGGAAAAGAGGAAGACCATCGAGCTGCTCCTCTGCAACAACAACGCCAGCAGTTTTCTGGACAAACTGCACACCCTGATCTACAAATACAGCCTGGATTACGCCAAAGAACGCTTCGGAATCGGGGATCCGGTCCAGCTGGACTATTTCCTCAGCTTCGTCAGTTTCGGCATCATGGCCATGGTCAAAGTCTGGATCAGCCAGGACATGACCCTTCCCAAACAAAAACTGATCGCCTACGCAGACGCCGTGATGGACAGCGCCGCGCAGGCGGAGTTCTAGCATGTTATCAAAAGGATCCTCTCGGGGCTGCCGGCATCCCCGGCAGCTTTTTATTTCCAGCGATCCTTCGTGAATTCGTACATGGCGATGCCCGCCGCCATGGGCAGGTTCAGGCTGTCGATGGCATGCGAATGCCGGATGATCACCGGCGTGCAGAAGTCTGCGAAGCAGTCGGGCAGGCCGGTCGCTTCGTTGCCGAAGACGAGCGAGCACGGTTCTTCGAACGGGATCTGGGGCAGCGGCGTGCTGGCTTTGAGCATGAACGCGTAGAGATGCCTCTGCGGAAAACGCGCGCGGTAATCCTCTATCGCGTCAAAATACTCGATCTCCGTATGGAAGATCGCTCCCATCGATGCCCGGACCACCTTCGGATCGAAGGCGTCCACCGCAGGCCGAACGATCGCGACGTCGGTCACGCCGAAACCGGCGGCCGTCCGGAGGATCGTCCCGAGATTGCCCGCGTCCGACGGGTTCACCAGCACGATGTGGGACGCGTCCGAAAGCGACCCGCTGAACTTCTGAAACTCGCCGATCACGAAACAGTTCCCCTTCGGGGAGAGGATGTTGAACGCTTTGTCGTTCGTTTCGACAGGGACGTCGCAGTGCCGGCAGACGTCCAGAAGGCGTTCGACCGCATCCGAACGCTCCGTCGCAGAGCTCAGGAAGACCCGCGTAACGAGATCCGGACGCTGCAACAGCAGTTCGAACGTCAGCGTGGCGCCGAGCGCGTAGGATATGTCGAGATCGTGTTTGTACCGCTGGACTTTCATCTTACCACGCGCTGCCGGACTTGGGTTCTTCCGCTTCCGCGACCAACTTCGGCGCCTCTTCCGCAGCAGGTTCTTCTGCAGCGGGTTCCGCCGCGGCGGCAGCCTTGTTCAGGCGCCACTGCGCGTAAGCATCCAGTTCGGCCTCGGACAGTTTGATCGCGACCGCCGTCACGGCGATGTCGTCCAGATATCCCACGACGGGGATGCTGTCCTTGATCAGATCCTTGCCCTTCAGCAGATACAGCACCGCGCACAGCATGGAAGCGATCACCTTCGGGGAAACCTCCGTATACTCCTTCGTGATGTAGCCGCGGATCATGGAGATCATCAGAGGCAGCTTCGACAGGCCTTCGCCTACCGTCGGGATCTCCTTCATCTTCGCTTCCAGCGCTTCCAGGGCCGCTTCGACCTTCGTGCCGTCCTTCAGCATCTCCTGCGCCTGCGCGGTATATCCGCCCAGGATGTCCTTTGCCTTTTCGAAATCGATGATATTGCTCATAAGGTACCTCCTTGTTCTTACAGTGTCCGTATGACCCGCGCCAGCGCCTCCGCCAGGCTCTTATGCGCCTCCGGCATCAGGTGAAGGCTGTCCAGTTTGCTCGGCGGTGCGACCGGCGCCGCGTCGAAGAAGACGCAGCCGTATTTGTCCGCCACCCTTCTGTATTCTTCCGCGAAGCGGTGCGACCGTTCGATGGCCGTATCGTCGAAAGCGTAAGAGAACGGAGAAGACGCGATCCCGGGGCCGATGTACGGCGGCGAGACCAGAACGATCTTGGGCATGTAACCCTGCTTCAGCTGCGTGAATTCCTGTATGGTCTGTACCAGGACCCCCGCTCCGTCCGCGATCTCTGCTGCGGAAGCGCCGAAGCAGTCCTTCAGGTCGTTGCTGCCCAGCATCATGATGACGATGTCGACGGGCTTGTGGGAGTTCAGGCAGGGCTTCAGGTAGTCCAACCCGTTTTTCCAGCCCTCCAGAGGGTCATCGAAGACCGTGGTGCGGCCGTTGCAGCCCTCCTCGATCAGCGTATAGTCAGGCCAGAGCAGGCTCTTCAGCACGCCGGTCCAGCGCACGTCCGCGGGGTAGCGGAACCCGGTCGAGGGGTCGTAGCCGTAGGTATTCGAATCGCCGTAGCACAGTATGGTCTTCATGCGTTGCCTCCGCTTCTATTGTATCATACCTTGGCGGATGCCTGCTTCCGCAGTTTCCGCGCGTACGCGAGCGTCTGTTTCAGTGCGGACTCCTTTTCGATGCCCGCCAGCTGCAGCTTATGCGCGAACGCCAGCAGTTCGGAAAACGTTTCGCCCGGAGCGAGCCCGGCTTCGATCAGGTCCTTGCCGGTCACGCAAGGCTCTGCCATCGTATCTTTATAGATCTGCAGCCGTTCCATCAGGAAGGCCGTATCGCCGTGGAACTCGTCCTTGCCCGCGAATTCCGGCCGGTCCGCCTCGCCGAACCAGATGAGGTCCAAAGGGCTTGCCGCCTCGTCGAACATGTGGTTCGTGGATCTGACGGAAGGCCTCGCGTAAGCAGCCACGTTCGGCCGCATATGCAGAGGGACCATGTTCTGAACGTAAGCGCGGACATCCCCCTCGCAGCAGATGCGCTCCAGCAGCGCGCTG
>JAFZRG010000143.1 GCA_017619985.1 Bacillota bacterium
AAAAAGAGCGTCAACGAGAAGGGCGATCCTTCCCCGTACCGTACCGGCAAATACGACATCTTCTCGGATGAACTGCTGCAGAAGGCGAACGAGTCCGAAGTCTACCTCGGCATCAATTACAGTGCGGAAGACTGGAACTGGAACTCCAAGCCTGAGGAGGAAGAAGGCGAAGAGGGCGGCGAAGGCACCGAGAATCCGGAGAACCCGGGTCAGCCGACGCAGCCGACGCAGCCCACACAGCCCACACAGCCGACACAGCCGACGCAACCCACACAGCCGACGCAGCCGACACAACCGACTCAGCCGACCGAACCGACACAGCCCACGGAACCCACGGAACCGACAGAGCCTACGGAACCGACGCAGCCGACCGAACCCGCAGAGCCGTCGGAACCCACGGAACCGGCGCAGCCTGTTCCTTCCGATCCGGAACCCTCGCCGCCGCCCACGGACGGCACGACGACACCGGACCCGGCGCCGTCTGAGCCTTAAAATCCAAACGATCGCCGTAACTGGCCAAAGCGCCGGAGCGAAATGCTCCGGCGCTTTTTTATTGCCTGTTTCCGCCTTGAAAACCCCGGTGGAGAGGCGGTGGAGAGCCAGGAAAAAAAGTGGAGAGAATATACCTAAATATATTAAATAATCGTTGCATTTGGGTGTGAAGTGGTGTAAAATGGAGACGCCACAATGAGGAGGAGTATGCCCTGATGCTGATGGGGAGATTCTACAACTCCATAGACGCGAAGAACCGGGTCATCATCCCGGCGAAGTTCCGCGACGCTCTGAAGGGTCCCTGCGTCATCGCAAAAGGCCTGGATGACTGCATGGAAGTGTATCCCCAGTCCGTCTGGGAAGCGGAAGCGGCACAGCTCCGTTCTCTGCCGAAATCCGATCCCATCGCCCGTAAGTACCGCAGAGCCAGGCTGTTCAACCTGGAGAGCTGCGAGATGGACAAGCAGGGACGCATCGTCGTACCGGCCTGGCTGCTCGAAACGGTCCACGTGTCCAAAGAACTCGTGACCATCGGCATGGACGACCACGTCGAGATCTGGGCGAAGGAAGTGCTCGATGCGCAGATGGCGGACGACGACTTCGGCGACTTCTCCGATAAGTATCCGGTCTAGGCGGCCATGGAATTCAGGCACGTATCCGTCCTGTACGACGAGGTCCTGGAACTCCTGAACGTAAAGCCTAACGGCGTCTATGTGGACGGCACGCTGGGCGGCGGCGGACACGCGAGCGGCGTGTGCGCAAAGCTCTCGGAAGAGGGCGTCTTCATCGGGATCGACCGCGACAGAGACGCGCTGGCGGCAGCCGGCAAGCGGCTGGAAGGGTCAGCGCCGAAGAAGTTCCTTGTGCAGAGCAACTACGAGGATGTCAAGCGGGTCATGTGGGACCTGGGCATCCTGCAGGCCGACGGGGCGCTGCTGGATCTGGGCGTATCGTCCTTCCAGCTCGACAATCCGCAGCGTGGATTCAGCTACATGCAGGACGCGCCGCTGGACATGCGGATGAACGCGGACGACAGTCTGACGGCCGAAACGGTCGTGAACGAATACAGCCAGCAGCAGCTGGCAAAGATCATCAGAGAATACGGCGAAGAAAAATGGGCGGCAAGGATCGCGCAGTTCATCGCCGAAGCGAGAAAGGAAAAACGGATCGAGACGACGTCGGAACTCGTCGCGGTCATCAAAAAAGCAGTGCCGGCGGCGGCGAGAAGAGACGGCCCCCATCCGGCGAAGAGAACGTTCCAGGCGATACGCATCGAAGTCAACGACGAGCTGGGACAGCTGAGCAGGGCGGTGAACGACTTCATCGACATCCTGGCGCCGGGCGGAAGGCTCGCGGTCATCAGCTTCCACTCCCTGGAGGACAGGATCGTCAAGGAAGCGTTCCAGAAGAGGCTCGACCCGTGCACCTGCCCGCCGGACTTCCCGGTGTGCGTGTGCGGCAAGAAGCCGGACGTAAAAAAAGTAACGAGAAAACCGGTCGAAGCCGATGCGGAAGAGTTGGCGGAGAATCCGAGAAGCAGAAGCGCAAAGCTGAGGGTAATTGAGAAACTATGACGAAAGCGGATAGATCTTATAAAGCAAAAGTGGTTGTCGAGCTCCTGCTCATCTTCGCGCTCATGCTGGCCATGATCGGTCTCACGGCGTACAACTCCAAGATCCAGTACGACATCAACCGGATGAACAACCAGATCGCAGAGACCCAGAAGGAGATCCAGAATCTCCAGGTCCAGATCAAGAGCGCGGCGAACATCACCAACCTGGAATCCAGGGCGGCCGAACTCGGCCTGATCTATCCCGGCTACGACCAGATCGTCTATCTGGAGGACACCGAGGAAGGCGGTATCGAGGATTTTGCTCTGGCGCTCATGGAATCGGCGTATCATTAACGAACCTGGCGGCGCGTCCCCTGAGGGAGGCGCCTTTTTCTTTTATCCTGAATGAAGATCGTTAAACCCAGAAAATCGAATAAGCTCAGGCTGATGGTCGTCTTCGCAGTTTTCATGCTGGCGTTCATCGGCCTTTCGCTGCGTCTGGGCTGGCACATGATCATCCGCGGCGAGGAATACGCGGATCAGGCGACCGGCCAGCAGACTTCGGACACGACGATCCTCGCGACCCGCGGCAGCATCGTGGACCGCAACGGCGCGGACCTCGCCATCAGCGCGACGACGCACACCATCTGGGTGCGTCCCGACTCCGTGCGCAGCAACGGCAAGACCGACGAGGAGAAAGCCCTGAACGTCCAGCTGGAAGCCAAGGCGCTGTCCGATACGCTGGGCATGGACTTCGACGCGGTCATGGAGGTCATCACGTCCGAGCGCAAACTGCTGAAGCTCGCGAAGAACGTGGACCGCGACACGGCGGACAAGATCCGTGAAGAGAGCCTGGCGGGCATCGAGATCACGGAAGACGCCAAGCGGTACTATCCACTCGGCGCGTTCGCGTCCCAGGTGATCGGCAGCACGACGGACGACAACAACGGCCTTTCCGGCATCGAACTGAAGTACAACAGCTATCTGGCGGGTCTGAACGGCCGCTGGATCAAGAACAAGGACAACAGGAAGAATTCGCTCGCCTACGGCACGGATTCCTATTACAGCCCTGAGGACGGCTATACCGTGGTCCTCACCATCGACCAGAACATCCAGTACATCGTGCAGCAGGAGATCGCGGCCTGCCAGGAGCGCACGAGGTCCGCGCGGGTCATGTGCCTGATCATGGACCCGAAGAACGGCGAGATCCTCGCGAGCGCGCAGACCGGCGAGTACGACCCGAACAATCCGAGAGACCCGCTGCCGCAGGATGCGGAAAGCTTCGCGGAGATGACGACGGAAGAGCAGGTCGACTACTGGAACAAGATGTGGCGCAACTTCAACATCTGCGACACGTACGAACCCGGTTCTACGTTCAAACTCATCACCTCGTCCATCGCGCTCGATACCGGGGTCACGAACCTGACGGAATCCATCTACTGCGGCTCTTCGATCCAGGTGTACGACTGG
The DNA here is from genome assembly GCA_017619985.1 of Bacillota bacterium. GTDB lineage: Bacteria > Bacillota > Clostridia > Peptostreptococcales > Anaerovoracaceae > RUG11894. The sequence goes on from JAFZRG010000143.1 coordinate 3,515, forward strand.
CAGCTGAAATGCTGGAACTACCCGCACGCGCACGGCTGGCAGAACCTGTCCCAGGCGGTCACAAATTCCTGCAACGTCGCGATGGTGCAGCTCGTGCAGCGCATCGGCGCGACCCGTTTCTGGGCCGGCCTCGACGCGTTCGGCATCACGGAGCGCACGGGCGTCGATTATCCGGGTGAAGGTTCGAACATCCTGCAGAGCGAGAACGGCGGCCCGGTCGAACTCGCGACCATGTCTTACGGACAGGGCATCGCGGTGACCCCGGTCAGTCTCGTCACGGCAGTCTCTTCCATCGCGAACGACGGCTGCGTGATGCAGCCGCACTTCGTCAAGGAACTGCGCGACTCCGACGGCAACACGGTCCTCGCCAACGAACCCGTCGTCAAGAGCCGGAGCATGTCCGAGCAGACCGCGAAAGACATGCTGGGCATCATGCAGGACTACATCATCAACGGCAGCGGCGGCCGCATGAAGATCGCCGGCTACAACACCGGCGGTAAGACCGGTACGGCAAACAAGCCGGTCAAGGGCGGCTACTCCGCGACGGACGTCTACGGTTCGTTCATCGGCGTGGCGCCGATCGAAGATCCCAAGTTCGTGATCCTGGTCATCTGCGACAGCCCCCGCGGCACCATCTACGGCAGCACGACCGCGGCACCCTGCGCGGTGGAGATCGAAAAGCGCGTGCTCCAGTACATGGGCATCACGCCGCAATACACCGACAAGGAACTGAAGGCGCTCAACCGCGCCAGAGTGACCATCCCCAACGTGGTGGGCATGGACGGCGAATCCGCCATGGGCAAACTGAGCTCGCTCGGTCTGGAATCCACGCTGGCTCCCATGATCGAGACCACGGCGAAACTGAACATCATCGACCAGTTTCCGAAGGCGGGCGAAGAAGTCGAAAAGGGCTTCCTCGTGACGCTGTACTACGAAGTCGAGGGAACGGGTGAAGAATTCGAATACATCGGCGACGGAGAGGAGGGAGAAGACTGATGAAACCCATGAGCGTTACATTTCTCGCTTCCGCCTGCGGCGCGCAGCTGCTGGGAAAAAAGGACGCGACAGTCACGGACGTCAAGATCGATTCCCGCGAAGCGGGCGAAGGCGATCTGTTCGTCTGCGTGATCGGAGACATCAACGACGGTCACGATTACGTGCAGGGCGCCTATGACAACGGCTGCCGCATCTTTCTGATGTCCCGGGCGGAGAACGCAGCGCGGCTCCTGTCGAAGGACCCGAAGTGCACCGTGATCCTCGCAAACGACACGCAGACCGCGTTCCGGGATATGGCGAAGACCTATCTCGATCAGTTCTTCGTGCGCAGGATCGCGATCACCGGCAGCGTGGGCAAGACATCCACGAGAACGTACACCGACGCGGTGCTGAGCAGCCGCTTCAACACGAAGAGCTCCCAGAAGAACCTGAACACCCATCTCGGCCTGTGCCTGACCTGCTTCCGCGCGGACGACGATACGCGGGTGATGGTGTTCGAAATGGGCATGGACCGCAGCGGCGAGATCGCGGAATACGTGGACTGGATCCGTCCCGAGACCGCCGTCATCACGAATATCGGCATCACGCATCTCGAGCGCCTCGGCAGCCGCGACGCCATCGCGGACGCGAAGTTCGAGATCGTCAAATACTTCGGCCCGGAGAACCTGCTGATCTACAACGCGGACAGCGATTATCTGAACGAAGAGGAGATCATCCGCAGGACCGGCGGCAACTTCCGCAGATACTCCGTCGGAACGGGCGAAGACTGCGACATGCAGCTGCTGAACGTCTATACCGAACGGGCCGGAGGCATACGCTTTACGCTGAAGACGAAGGACATCGCGCTGGATTACGCCATGCCCGTGCTCGGCGAGCACAATGCCATCGACGCGGCGCTGGCCGTGGCGACGGGCCTGTCCATGGGCGTTCCCATGTCGCTGGCCGCAAGGGCCCTGGAAGGGGTCAAGGCCAATCCGAGGCGCATGAACGCGGTCAAGCTCGGCGGCGTGACCGTCATCGACGATACGTACAACGCGAGCCCCGTTTCCATGAATGCGGCACTGGACGTGATGGATCAGATCCGCGCGGAGCGCAAGATCGCCGTGCTGGCGGACATGCTGGAACTGGGCGAGATGGAGGAGCAGGGCCATCTGGAAGTCGGGCGGCGCATCGCGGCCTCTTCCGTCGATGTGCTTTTCGCCATCGGACCGAGAGCGAAAGCCTACGCGGACTGCGCGTCCGTCAATGAAAACATCAAGATCTACTACGCCGAGGATCTCGAAGAGCTGGAACCCGAGATCAACCGCATGCTGCTCACAGGCGATGCGGTGCTGATCAAGGGCAGCAACATCACCGGCGTGGCGGGACTGGCCCAGCGGATCCGCGAAAAGCTCAGCTGGGAAAGATAGAAAACAGGTTGGAACGTTAAAAAACTATGTGGTTTGCGATCGCGTTCGCGGCGGCGCTCGTGCTGTCCGCGGTATTGACAAAACTGGAGATCCCGATGCTCGTCCGGCTCAAGACCGGGCAGAACATCCGCGAAGAGGGTCCGCAGGAGCATAAGGCCAAGGCGGGGACCCCGTCCATGGGCGGCATCTCTATCATCGCGGCGGCGTGCATCGTCGGGCTCGTCCTGATGCGCTCGCCCAACATGTGGGTCTGCGTGCTGTCCACAGTCGCGTTCGGCGCCGTAGGCTTTACCGACGACTACCTGAAGATCGTGAAGCACCAGAACGAGGGGCTGAACCCGAAGCAGAAGATGGGCCTTCTGCTGGTCTTCGCGGTCGCGCTGGCCATCTACGGGTCATACGCGGCGAACGGCTTCGTGATGATTCCGTTCCTGAAGGACCTCGTCAAATTCGGGATCTTCTACATCCCGTTCGCGATCTTCGCGATCGTCGCCATGACGAACGCCGTCAATCTGACGGACGGGCTGGACGGCCTGGCCAGCAGCATCACGGCTCTGGTCGCGGCCACGCTCGGCTATCTCGGACTGGGTTCGGAAGGGCTGTTCGCGTTCGCGCTTTCCGGCGCGTGCGTCGGCTTCTTCCTGTTCAATAAACACCCGGCGAAGCTCTTCATGGGCGACACCGGTTCCCTGGCGCTCGGCGGCGCGCTGGCGGCCATCGCCATCTGCAATGCCCATCTGCTGGCGCTGCCCATCGCGGGCGGCATCTACGTGGCGGAGGCGCTGTCCGTCATCATCCAGGTCTACGTGTTCAAGACCCAGAACGGACGGAGATTCTTCCGCATGGCGCCGCTGCACCACCACTTCGAACTGGGCGGCTGGAAAGAAACCAAGGTCGTGGGCGTATTCTTCGGCGTCACTGCCGTTTTATGCGCGCTGACCATCCTCATATTCTAGGAGAAACGCATGGATAAGAAAAACGTACTCGTGATCGGTCTCGGCAAATCGGGTTTCGCAACGGCAGGCATGCTGGCGGGCGAAGCGTCCGTGACGTGCTGGGATTCCAAGGAAGAAAGCAAGTTCGACGCGGCGGAGATCGCGGCGCTCAAGGAAAGAGGCGTGCAGTTCGTGTTCGGCGAATGCCCCTCCGCAAAGGGGTTCGACCTGCTCGTGCTGAGCCCGGGCGTACCGCCTACGATCCCCGTCTGTGAAGAAGCGAGAGCTCTTGGCATCGAGATCTCCGGCGAGCTCGAACAGGCGTACGAACACTGCAAAGGCACGTTCTACGCGATCACGGGGACGAACGGCAAGACCACGACGACCGCGCTGACCGGCGAGATCTTCAAGGCCTCCGGCCGCAAAACGGAAGTTGTCGGCAACATCGGTCTGCCATCTTCCGCCCGCGCGCTTGATGCGGACGAAGAGACCTGCATGGTCACGGAAGTGTCGAGCTTCCAGCTGGAGACCATCAAGGAGTTCAAACCGAAGGTGTCCGCCATCCTGAACATCACGCCGGACCACCTGAACCGCCACGGCACATTTGAAGAATACGCGAGAGTCAAGGGCCTCGTGTTCGCGAACCAGGACGAGAGCGACTACTTCGTCTACAACGCGGATGACCCCGAGACCGTGAAGATTGTCCCGACCTGCAAAAAGGCCGTGAAAGTCGCGTTCTCCCGCAGGTTCCGCCCCGAAGCGCCCTGCGCCTACGCGGAAGACGGAAAGATGTACGTCGACGCAGGCGACGGGGAAGGGCCCCGCTTCGTCATCGACACGAAGGATATCTACATCCCCGGCGCGCACAACCTCGAGAACGCGCTGGCTGCAGCCGCGATCTGTTTCTTCGCGGGCATCGGTATCGAAGTCATCGCCAGACTGCTGCACGAGTTCCGCGGCGTCGAGCACCGCATCGAATTCGTGAAGGAAGTGAAGGGCGTGCGCTACGTCAACGACTCGAAAGGCACGAACCCGGACGCTTCCATCAAGGCCATCGAAGCGACCGATACGCCGATCCTGCTCATCGCGGGCGGCTACGAAAAGAATTCCGACTTCACCGAATTCATTGAAGCGTTCAACGGCAAGGTGAAGTACCTGCTGCTGCTCGGCCAGACCGCGCAGCGCTTCGCGGACACTGCGCTCAAGTGCGGCTTCCCCGAAGAGCGCATGATCTTCTGCGCCGACATGAAAGACGTAATCTCCCACGCCTACAGACTGGCAGAAGTAGGAGACACAGTCCTCCTTTCTCCTGCTTCTGCCAGCTGGGGCATGTACAACAACTTCGAAGAGAGAGGCGAGGATTTCAAACAGCTGGTCCTCGCGCTGGAAGAATAGATCTTGGAAACTCTGAAAGACAGAAGAAAACCGAAGAAAGAAGGAGACTTCCTGATGGCGGCGCTGGTGCTGGGCCTTTCGCTGTTCGGCATCGTCATGGTGTTCTCCGCCAGCTACTATACGGCTCTGAGCAAGTACGGCAACGCCTACGAATATCTGAAGCAGGATGCGATCTGGATGGCCGTAGGCTGGATCGCGTTCCTGTTTTTCGCGCATGTGGATTACCACCTGCTGAAGATCGTGGCCTGGCCGGCCCTCGCCGTCGGCCTGGTGCTGCTCGTGCTGCTGTTCACGCCCATGGGCAAAACGCTCAACAACGCCACGCGCTGGCTGGACTTCGGCTTCGCCACGGTGATGCCGGGCGAGGTCATCAAATTCAGTCTCATCGTGTGGATCGCCACGTATCTCGGCAATGACCCGGAGAAGATCAAACGCATCAAAGACGGCCTGGCGCCGATCGTCGCTGTGACGGGCATCGTCCTCGTGCTGATCGTCAAGCAGCCGAACATGTCCACGGCAGGCATCATCGGCATCCTCGTGCTCGGCATGATGTTCGTCGCAGGCATGCGGCTCTACTGGCTCGTGTTCCTGGTCGGCGGCGGCGTCGCGGCGTTCGTCGCAGTCGTTCTCAGCCCCAAAGGCGCGTACATGCTGCAGCGGATCACGACGGCGCTCGACCCGTTCGCGGACGAACTGGGCAGCGGCTATCAGGTCGTGCAGTCCCTGCTCGCGCTGGGATCCGGCGGGGTCACGGGCGTGGGCTTGGGCAAGAGCATCCAGAAAGCCCTGTACCTGCCCGAACCCATGAACGATTTCATCACCGCCATCATCGGCGAGGAACTCGGCCTCATCGGCCTGCTGATCATGCTCATCGCGTTCATGCTGCTGATCTGGCGCTGCTGCCGTATCGCGCTGCGCGCGAAGGATTACTACGGCATGCTGCTCGCGTCGGGCATCACGATCCTGCTCGGCACGCAGGTCATCCTGAACGTGGCCGTCGTTTCGGCGACGTTCTTCCCGACGGGCGTCGTCCTGCCGTTCATCACGCTGGGCGGAAACGCAACGCTCATCTTCCTGTCTCTGATGGGGATCCTGTTCAACATCTCCAAACATCCATCCGAAGGAGCTCTCTCATGAAAGCGGTCTTAAGCTGCGCCGGCACGGGCGGCCATATTTACCCTGCCATCGCCATCGCCGATAAGATCCGCCGGGCGGAACCGGACGCGGAGATCCTGTTCATCGGTACGAAGACCGGAATGGAGAACCGCCTCGTTCCGGGCGCCGGCTACGCGATCCGCGGCATCGACGCCAGCGGGTTCAACCGGAAGAACATGCTGAAAAACTTCAAAACGGCCGTGGACCTCGTCATGGGCAGCCGCGAGACCGAAGCGATCCTGAAGGAATTCCAGCCCGACGTCGTCATCGGCACCGGCGGCTACGTGACCGGCACGGTCGTGCGCAAGGCCGCGAAGCTCGGCATCCCCTGCTACATCCACGAACAGAACGTCGTGCCCGGCATGGCGAATAAGATGCTCGAGCAGTATGTGGAGAAGGTGTTCATCTCTTTCGACGGGTCGCGCAAGCACTTCAAGGACCAGGACAAGCTCATCCTGAGCGGCAACCCGGTGCGCAGGGACTTTCTGAATATCGATACGCAGGGCGCGAGGGAAAAGCTCGGCCTGACCGACAAAGACCTGATGCTGCTGATCACCGGCGGGAGCCTCGGCGCGGAAGTGCCGAACCTGGCTTCGCTCGAACTCATCCGCCTGCTGGCACCGTACCCCGGCGACGCGAAGATCTTCTTCGTGACCGGCAAGAGATATTATGACGAGATCAAGGCGGCGGTCGACGAGATCGCAGGCGCGGAGAAGTTCGTGAAGGTCATCGACTACGCGGACAACATGCCCGAACTGATGAGCGCGGCGGACCTGATCGTGAGCAGGGCAGGGGCCATCGCCCTGTCGGAGATCACGGCCAGCGGCAAGCCGTCCATCCTCATCCCGTCCCCGAACGTGACGAACAACCATCAGTACTACAACGCGAAATCCCTGGCGGACGCCGGCGCGGCTGTCCTCGTGGAGGAATCCGAACTGCAGGACAACTACGACGCGTTCACCAACGCGGTCAGATCGCTCATGTCGGACCGGGTGCGCCTGCAGCGCATGGTGCTCGCCTCCGCGCAGCTCGGCCGGACCGACGCAGTTGACATTATCTATAAAAACATTAAAATATAGGGGATGGACGAATATTCACAGGACCTTTCTGCCGATTATCCGCAGGAAGAACACGTCTATACCGGGGAAGAGCTTTCCGGCTACGAGGACTACGCCCCCGAACAGCCGGTCAATAAGCCTTCCAAGAAGAAGAGAAAGAGGAGAAAGAAGCACTACTTCCTCCGCTTTTGTATTTTTTGCGCGCTTCTGTTCGGCCTGTACTATTTCCTGAACTCCGACTTCTTCGCCGTGCGCGATTTCGACGTGACCGGCAACCAGTACTACACGCCGGCGCAGGTCATCGAGATGTCCGGGCTGCAGAGCGGGGTCAACCTGTTCTTCGAGACGAAGACCCGCCCCGCGAGAAACCTCCTGCTCGAGGACCCGTACATCAAGCTGGCGGAGATCAAGCGCGTGCCGCCCGGGACGATCCAGATCAACCTCGAGGAGCGGCGCGAATACGCGGCCGTGCCGTACGGCGAGCAGTACGTGCTCATCGACAAGGAGGGCATGGTGCTGCGCATCGCCGACGAGGAGCCCGTCCTGCCCATCCTGGGCAACATGACCATCACCGAGATGACCCCCGGCAAGGCTCTGCAGGTCGAGCAGACCTATCTGCTGACCGACACGCTCAGCCTGCTCGCGCTCGTGGAGGAGAACGACATCTACTTCAAGCGCATCGATTTCTCGACGGTCATCATCCGCGCGTACATCTACGACGACCTGTACTGCGAGGGCGCGCCGGCCAACATTCGCGACAACATGGCCAGCATCCAGAAGCTGCTGCAGGAGCTGTACAAGGAGAACATCACGCGCGGCGTGATCCGCGTCGGGACGGACAATTATCTGTCGTACAGCCCGTCGTATTAGGGGTTAATTGGGGTAAAAACCGGCATGAAATTGTATACGATCCTCCGGCTTTTCGCCGGAGGATTTTCTATTGCTGAAGAATTTGAGTGCCGTTCGTGCAGAAAATCCGCCGTTCGTGCATACGTCCTTGCAAACGTGACAAAAAGCCCTATAATGGAAACTGCCTGAAAAGGGGCGATTTTGGCGTGATTTGTGCAAAAATAACAGAAAGATTCGCAAAATTATGTCGAATCTGCACAAAATCGCTCGCAACCGTTGAAACGGGAACCTTCCGGGTCACGGCTGCGTCTAAAAGTTAAAGCTTATATATTGTTAAACTTATTGTTATTGATAGAAAGGAATGCTGTATGAGTAAGTTGTATCGCACACCCAGTTGGAGACGCGTACTTGCTCTTGCGCTCGTGTTCATCATGACACTCTCCATTCTGGGGACCAGCGGATACACCGTATTCGCGGAAGATCTCTTCGGAGATGGTGAACAACCTGTTGCAGAGGAGGTCGTCACAACTGAGCCCGAGGAGGCCGACACAGAACAGGTCCCCGAGGCGGTAGAGTCCGAGGAGGCCGCACCTCCGGAAGAGGAAGCCGCTGAGCCCGCCGAAGAGGCCGGCGAGGGCGAGGAACCTGCCGGGGTTCCGGAAGAGGCGGAGGCCGCAGAAGGCGAGCAGGAAGAAGCGGAAGAACCCGCAGAGCCTGCCGATGCCGAAGTACCTGCGGAAGAGCCTGCCGGGAAACCGGGCGAGGAAGGCGAGCCTGCGGAACCTGCCGAAGGCGAAGAGCCTGCCGAGCAGGAAGAACCCGCCGAAGAGGGCGAGACGATCGTGGAGACGGCCGTCGACATCGTAGCGAACGATGACGGCGCAGAAGCTCCCGACGCGGAGCCCGCGGAAGGTGAAGAACCTGCCGAAGAGCCGACGGAGCCTGCCCAAGGCGAAGAACCCGCTGAGGAACCTGCGCAGATTGAAGAGCCTGCCGAAGAACCGGCAGAAGGTTCCCTGATCGCGGACATTCTGAAGCAGCTCGAAGAAGGTGACATCGAAGAAGGCCTGGCAGAAGGCGAAGAACTCCCCGAGGAAGAAATTCCCGAGGAGCTTGTTGCTATGCCGGAGATGCACTTCAGGGACATCATCGACGGAATTTCCGTTACCGTTGACGCTCCCGAAGGCGCGTTCCCCGAAGGCACTGAGATGAAGCTTGCCGAAGTTGAGATCGAGCAGATCATCGAAGCAGTCGAAGCAGCTGTTGAAGGGGAAATCACCAAGATCAAGGCTGTGGACATCACATTCGTTTACGAAGGCGATGAGATCCAGCCGCTGCTGCCCATCAACGTCAAGATGAACGCTGCCGGCATGAACGCTGACAGCGAACGTCAGGTGCTGCATATCGAGGAAGACGAAGAGACCGAAGAAATGGTCGCGACGGTCATCGAGGATGCGGACACCAGCAAGAAGGCAGTCACGTTCGAGGCGGACAGCTTCTCGGTTTACGTTGTTGTGGAAACGGGTGATGATGCAAGACTTCTGGTGAAGTTCGTTAGACCTGATGGAACAGAGAACGGTGTAGAAATCGAGTCCATGTACATTAAGGCGGGCGATAACATGACGCAGGTTCTTTACGATCCTGGTCTTGGAAGTGGTTACTCTTTACCGTCGGATGTTACGTTTAAAGGCTGGACAACAGTTAAGAATTATACGATAGATACCACACCTTTGACCATTGTTGGTGTGCGTAGTGAAGTAGCAGGTATGCTCCCTCCTGAAGAAGATGAGACCACCGTGACCTACTACGCCATGTTGTTCAAGTCATATACAGTTACCTATTATGACGAAAACAATATTTCTCTTGGTAAAGAAGAAGTTGAATTCCGTGCGGATTCGACGGAAGCAAGTCAGCCATATACAGTTAACATGGCCTATACCGTCACTGATAATGAGCATAATTTTGCAGGATGGCTCGTTCTGAGAGGGAGTAGCGGTATCGATGGGTATTCAGCCGGTAAATCTTATCAGAATGGAAATCAGATTAGTATTTCTAACAATGTAGATTTTGGTGTGGATAATCCAGCAGGACACTGGCTCGTCTTTGATGAAAACGGCAAGGGTGGCACTTACAATGCTCCGCAGTTCATTGAATCTGGAGATATTACGGCGCGGCCTCGTCCTGATTCAGAGATGGAAAGATTTGGTTACACATTTGGTGGCTGGTATACTGATGCAGCGTGCACTGATGGAAACGAATTTGTATTTGGCAATGAGATTACTGACTATACGATTATCTATGCAAAATGGATTTCTAATACGATTGCTGACTATAGCATTATTATCTGGAAGCAGAATGCTGCAGGAGATGATTATGATTTCTACAAGTCTGTTTTGATCAAAGATGCCCAAGTAGGTTCCACTCCGAACGCTGTTACAACAGCCGGTACTGGCAACAACAGATATGCTACTGTCGATGGAATTGCATATTCTGCAGCCAGCAACAATACAGATATTAAAGAGGCCTTTACAGGGTTCCATTTTGACAATACTGATCAAGCTAGCAAAACTGTTGCAACTGAAGGGAACACTGTAGTTAATGTTTATTACAATAGAAATGAAATCACATTCAATTTCTATACATATGCTGAAGTTTATACCCCAACTACTAACAATTCAGGAACTCAATATGGTATACGAGATGGGGAATATGTTGAGCTATATCACGTAGGCAACGCCTGGTATTTTGTGTGGACCGTGGATCGATATCGCGGAACTCGTTATTTAAGAAGTAGTGAATGGACTATTTATCAAACGATGAATGGTCTATATGGATCTACGCTTGCAGATCATAATTATACTTGGCCTACTGAATATGACTGGTATAGCGGGCATAGCGATAATAGTGGCGATGTAAGTGGAACGAGAACAACGTTTTTAGATGCATTCCTCCCAGCGAGTTCAGCCACTACTGTCAACTTTTATGGAAGTGACACAGAAGGCACAAAGCATATTTATTTCTATAAGCAAAATCCAGATAAAAATGGATACACTTTAGCTAATACTGTTAATACTGATGCGACAGGTTTTAACTTATCAGATAAATATAGCGGGTTTGAATGTGTTGCATGGAATAGTACAAATAATACCTCTAACTGGATTACTGTTGGCGAGCTGATGAACCAGGATGGCAATTTCTACTACGATGCCAATCCCAATCAGGATGGGTATCAGACTGCCAGCATCAATTCAAGTACCGGACTGCATATCTACTTCAACCGTGAGAGTTTCACGCTGTCTTTCCTGAACGGTTCATATTACGATACTGACGGCGATGTTCCTACACTTGAGGAAACTGCTTCCCCGACAACTTTTAAAACCGTTGAAGACATTACGTATGGAGCAGATCTCTCAGCATATAATAAAGGCGGTGGATCTTACTATGAGCCGCCCGCTGTGGCTGGATACGAAGGTTATGTTTTTGATGGATGGTATCTGGATGATATCTGCACACAACCTTGCACGTTCACGACTTTGCCGGATGGTGGTCTTACCGTTTATGCAAAGTGGGTCTTGATCCAATATCGTGTTATTCTCCACCCGAATTATCCGGATGGTGCAGTAGGTGACATTGACTGGGGTAATAATAACCAGAAGATGACATTCCGTATCAGTTATGGCGGAAAGGTTAGTGCTCCGACAGGACGCTTCAACGACGGTAGATTTGTTTTTGTCGGTTGGTATAAAGACGAAGCATGTACTCAGGCATTTAATGCAGATGCATTTGTGTTGAATGACACCAATGTCACTGCAGTATACAATAAAAATTCAGACTATACAGATTCCTATGATGTAAATGGTAATTTGACGAATCCAAGCAACTCGGATTTGACCGGTTATAATGGTGAAGATCGTTTCTGGATCACCAGAAAACTGGAGATCTATGGAAAATGGCGTGCGACATTAAGTGGTGCTTCCGGCATCGGTCTTGTGTATGAGGTCGGTGAAGGTTCCAATCCGCCCTCAGATCCGAACACCTATGTGGATAATGCTCCAGCGACAGCCGGTGCTGCCGCAACTCCTCCGAATTCCACTCTGAAGTTTGGCTATTGGGTCATGCAGAAGTGGAATGGCACAGAGTTCGTAGATGTTGCGGGCTCTCAGATCTTCCCGGGCGATCCGTTTACTGTCCTTGCGAGCAACGCAAAGGTGGAAGATCTCGCGAATCCTACTCCCGGCGGAGATACCAAGAAATATACCGTCCAGCTTCGTGCGGAATATGTTCCTACCGAACAGCCGACGCCGACTGCAATGTATTGGTATCCCAACGGTGGTACGGGCAACCTGATTGTTGATGAGCCTCTGGGAATCAACCAGGCTGTGGATATTAGGCCCGCAAATACTTTCTCCAGACCCGGATACACCTTCGTGGGCTGGGCGAGAGTTGCTGCTCCGCTCAATGCTGACGGAACAGTAAATACCGGCGCATTTACGCAGAATAATAATCTTGCAGCATGGATCGTGTGGGATGGCGAAGCCTTTACCTGCGCAGATGCTGTGAGAACTGCAAATCCCTCCGGTATAGTCACTCAGGTCGCTGCGGATGAGGATAATCCCTATCATGCCATGTATGCGGTCTGGGAAGAGAATGAAGTAACGATCAATTATGCGGTCGCATCCGACAGCACAGGTTTCGGTACTGTCTCCCCGACGACTGAAACCGTAAACGCTGCAACCGACACCGCACAGGGATCTACAGCAACTGCTGCTGACAATTATATCTTCGATCACTGGAGTGTCGATGACACCGAAGAGGGCGAGGGGGAGTTCATCAGCGATGATGCTGCTTTCGTTCCTGAAAAGAACAATGGTGTTTATGAGGCACATACTTACTACGCTCACTTCATTCTGAACAAGGCTGAGTATACGATTCATCATTATATTAATGGTACCGAAATTAAGGTCGCAGATGACCAGACAGGTACTGGTGTAATTGGTGAAACGGTCATTTCTGCAACAGCATATTCTGCTGGAGCAGAGGCATTATACGATGCTTATAAGACAGTCATTCATAAGCGTTATGATCCGACAGAAAACAGTGTGACTATCACTGAAGATCCTGCGCATAATGTTATCAATGTCTACTATGTAATTCCTATTACTATTAAAGCAGCGAGCCAGGAGTGGACATATGATGGTGAAACTCATAGTAACTCTAATGTAACGGTAACAAGTGGCTCGTTGATGACCGATGATTCGCTGGTTGCAACCGCGACCGGAAGCGTCACGAATGTGGCTGATACTGCGAATAATAATAACCCGATCGCAGAAGGCTACAAGATCATGAATGGGGATACTGACGTCTCTGGCAGATATCAGATTACCGCACAGGCGGGCAAGTTAACGATCAAACCGAAGGCTGTTACTGTGACGGCCCAGAGCCATGAGTTCACCTACACAGGTGCTGCTCAGAGCTGGCCTGAATATGATGTTGAAGGTTTGGTCGGTGATGACGCAATCACTGCGACTGTAACCGGCAGCATCACGTTACCGAGCGAGAGTCCGGTGACGAACACGCTGGCGAGCTACGAATTCACGACCGGAACTCCGGGCAACTACACTGTAACGACTGCAAAC
>JAFZRG010000144.1 GCA_017619985.1 Bacillota bacterium
GGATCGCCGGAGCGCATGTAGCAGACCGTCGCCATGATCAGATCCTTATAGCCGTCCGAATGCTGCAGTTCGTCGCAGAACAGAGCGAGTTTGGCCAGCGCCAGCGTCGGGTTCTTGCCCAGTTCGGGCAGCGACGCGTGGGTAGAAACGCCTTTGTATTCGATGCACATGCCTTCGGACGCGCAGTTCATGAGGCCTGCCTTGGTCTGGACCACGCCGTAATCCTCGTCGATGCTGCCGTGCATGCCGTAGATCTCGGCGATGTTGTTGTCCGTGATGAAGTCCGTGCACTGCACGGCGCCGTCGCCGGTCTCTTCCGCGGGCTGGAAGATCATGTAGACGTCACGCTCCGCGCCGAATTCGTCCAGTTCCATGGCCAGCGCGCACATGGTGGCTGCGTGGCCGTCATGACCGCACTTGTGACCCACGCCGGGCTTGCAGCTCTTGTACGGCTCGTCGATCAGGTCTTCGATGGGCAGCGCGTCCACCTCCGTACGGAAGGCGATGCGGGGTCTTTCGGGATGTTCGCTGTGATAGATCGCGTAGACGTAGTAACCCTTGTCCACGATCTCGATGGACGGCGCGTTCTCCTTCAGGAACTTTATGATGCGCTCGTAAGTGGGTCTCTCCTGGTTGGACAGATCCGGGTTCTGATGCATTTCGTGGCGCAGTTCGATGGCCTTCGCCAGCTTTTCCTTGTTTCTCATTGCTTAGCCTCCGTTCGGTTTTATTTCAGATAGACTTTGTCTCTTAAGACGATCTCGCCGCCCACCATGACAAGTTCGGGCAGGATGTTGATGATGTCCATCGGGTCACAGGTGAAGATATCGGTGTCGAGGATCTCCAGATCCGCGTAGTAGCCGGGCTTGATGCGGCCCTTGTATTCTTCGGCGAACTCCATGTAGGCGCTCTCGACGGTGTACGCGTCGATGGCCTGCTCCACGGTGACGCATTCCTGCGCGTTCCAGGAGTAGTCCTGCTTGCCGGTCAGATCCTTGCGGTTGACGGCGCAGTAGATGTTGGCGAAAGGATTGGAATCCTCCACCGGGGAATCCGTGCCGTACGACGCGTGGATGCCCATGTCGATGACGGTCTTGCAGGCCAGAGACGTCCTGATGAGCTCCGGCTTGAAGCGGGTCGCCATGGTGTACTGGTCGCCCTGCAGGAACACGGGCTGATACGCGATCAGCGAATCCGTCTTCTTGATGTATTCCAGCAGTTCCCTGCTCGTGAGTTCGCAGTGGATGAGGCAGTTTCTCAGGACGTTCTTTCCGTCCACGAGGACCTTTTCGTACGCCTGGTTCGTCAGTTCGACGGCTCTGTCGCCGATGACGTGGGTGACGCACTGCAGGCCGTTGGCCGCCGCCTTCTTCACGAGCGTCCCCATCAGGCCCTGTTCGAGGGAGTCGATACCGTAATTGCCGGGGTCATCGACGTAGGGTTCCTTCATCAGGGCTGTGCGGGCGCCGATGGAACCGTCCTTGAACATCTTGAGGGGACCGAGCGTGAGCCAGCCGTCGTACTTGTCGTAGAAAGCGCGGTTTGCGTATTCCCCTGCCAGGAATTCGTCCAGATCCTTTTCCAGCAGGCAGCAGACCTGGTGGCGGAAGCGCAGCGACGCCTGCCCCGCGTCATACAGATCCTTATATGCCTGGAAATTCTCGTCGGAGTTCGGGATCATGAAGCCCAGGTCGTTGGACTGTACGGACGTCAGACCGTGCTCCGTCGCGTATTTCATGGCGGAGCGCAGTTCCTTCTTCATGCCTTCGGGATCCGCAGAGGGCACGACGTGGCGCACCTCGTAGACCGCATTCTCGGTCACGTAACCGTTGACCCGGCCGTTCTCATCCCGCTCGATGGTGCCGCCCTCGTAGAAGTCGACCGGCGTCTCGTCCGTGATGCCCAGAATCTCGAGCGCCTTCGTGTTCAGCGCGCAGGTGTGGCCGCACACTCTCTCCAGCATGATGGGATACTCCGTGGAGATCTTATCGAGGTCGTCGCGGTTGGGCAGGCGCACCTTGCCCTCTTCGAACAGATCCTGGTTCCAGCCCTGGCCGTGCATGCCTTGCCGGATCGCGTCGGGATTTTCCGCCGCGAACTTCCGGCAGATCTCCACCATGTCCTCGACGGACTTGCAGCCGAAGATGGGCGGCTCGTTCAGGACTTCGCCTATCATCAGCAGGTGCATGTGGGAGTCGTTCAGTCCGGGGATGACGGTCTTGCCGCCGCAGTCGATCTTCTCGGTCTCATAGTCGCAGAGGGCCAGGATCTCGCCGTTGCTGCCCACCGCCTTGATGATGCCGTTCTCCTGCAGCACCGCCTGCTCGAAATGACCGGCGTCCACGTAGACTTTGCCGTTCAGAAATGCAGTTTTGCTCATAATTCCCTACCTTTCGTAGACTTTTTCGCCGCCCACGAAGGTGCGGGTGACTTTCGCGTTGATGATATCTTTCGGATCGATGGTGTACAGGTCGCGGTCCATCGTGATGAAGTCCGCGAGCATGCCTGCCTTGATCTTTCCCTTTACGTTCTCATCGCCCGTGTTCCAGGCGGATTCCGCGGTGTACGCGTAGATGGCGTCCTCGACGGACAGCGCCTGTTCTGGCAGGTACGGACCGTCGCCGTTCTTCGCCAGTCTCGTGACCGCGCAGTACAGGCCCTGCACCGGTTCGAAGCTCTCGACCGGGCAGTCCGTGCCGAAGCTCATGTGGATGCCCATGTCCTTATACCATTTCCAGACATAAGAGCTTTCGGCCAGCTCCTTGCCCACCCTGTCGTAGATGACGTGCATGTCGTAGTCGATGAAGATAGGCTGCACCATGACGGAAATGCCCAGATCCTTCATGCGCTGCAGCATGGCTCTGTCGGTCACCTGGGAGTGCACGACGGTGTGGCGCGGATGCAGGTGCGGATATTTCTTCTGCGCCGCTTCGATGGCGTTGATGACCATCTCGATCGCGCCGTCGCCGATGGCGTGGACCGCCACGGGCACGTTCTGGCGCTGGGAGATCTCCACCATCTCGTTCAGGCCTTCCTGCGTCCACAGGCCGAGGCCCTTCGTGGACGGGTCATCCGCGTAGGGCTTTCTCATGAGCGCCGTTCTGGCGCCGAGGGACCCGTCGGACAGCAGTTTCGTGCACGAGATCTTCATGGTGTCGTTGCCGAACGATCTGTCGTAGCCTTCGGAGAACGCCCACTTCAGCTTCTCCGCGTTGAAGTACAGCATCTGGGAGGCAAGGCGCAGCTTGAAGGTGCCCTTCTCCGCCCGCTCTCTCATCAGGTGCTGCAGATTGTGATATTCGCCGCCGGGGGCGTAGTTGCCCTCATCGGATTGCACCGAAGTGAGACCCTTCTCGAACAGGTCGTACTGGTGCTTTTCCATCAGGTCCATCAGCTTTTCGAGAGACGGCGCGGGCAGCGTCGTCTTCATGTAGTCGAACAGGTTCTCCTTGATGACGCCGTTGAGCTTGCCGTCGGGGCCGACTTCCGCGTATTCTTTGTATTTCAGGCCCTCGCCCTGGCTCATGTCGAACATCTCGATGCCCTTGGTGTTCAGCACGCCCACGTGGCCGCAGGTGCGCTGGATCATGATGGGCCAGTCGTCTGTAATGGTGTCGAGGTCTTCCTTCGTCGGGAACCGCTTCTCATCCGTGAAGTAGTCCTGGTTCCAGCCTTCGCCGACGAACCACAGGCCGTCGCCCTTGTCGAAGGTCTTGTAGGCTTCCTTCATGCGGTCCAGCACTTCCTTCAGAGACGTGCAGCCCACGAGATCCACGTGGATGCGGGTCTTGACGTAGTGCAGGAAATGCATGTGGGAATCGTTGAAGCCCGGGAGCAGCAGCTGGCCGCCGCAGTCGATCTCCTCGCAGCTTCCGTCGTTATGCGCGGCGATATACTCCTTCGCGCCTTCTTCGGATCCGACGTAGGCAAAGTACTTGCCGGTGACCACCGCAGCCTGCGCTCTGGGCTGTTCGCAGTCCATGGTGGCGATGTTCGCGTTTCTGATCAGCAGTGACATGACAGTCCTCCTATTCTTCCGTCTCCTGCGCTCTGGACTTCCAGAACGGCATCATACTCTCCTTCAGCAGGCAGTATTCCCTGTACAGCTGCTGGTATTTCTCGTGATTGGCCATGTTCGGCTCGAATTTGTCGGTGTCGGCGGAGACGTCCTTCTCGACCTTCAGGGCGTCCAGGATCAGGCGGTAGATGCCCATGAGGCCCAGTTCCTTCTCCTCGAAGCGGTACGTGACCGCGCCCATCGTGTCGCAGAGCATCTGGCAGATAAGCGGGCTCTTGGCTGCGCCGCCCGCCAGGTACAGTTCCGCGTCGCCCTTGGGCAGGTTCGCGTAGCAGTCCGCCATCGCCATGGCGACGCTCTCGAAGCTGGCGCGCGCCAGGTGATATTTCGTGTGGTGCGCGCGGATGCCGTAGAAGCCGCCGGAAGCGGAATTCAGCTTGAACGGCGCTCTCTCGCCGTAGAGATAAGGCGTGGCCAGCACGCCGTCGGATCCGATGGGGATCTTCGCCAGCTGCTCGTCCGTCTCGGCGAAGCCTTCGCCGTCCAGGATGGTCTTCCTCATCCAGTCCATGGCGGAAGCGCCGGCCGTGGCAGCCATCAGGCGGATGTACGTATCCTTCTTCGTATGGCACAGGATGGAGCCGTTCGTGGCGATGCAGCCTCTGGCGGTCTCTTCGTCCATGACCACGTAGTTCGCCAGCGTCGTGCCGACGATGGAGCCTCTCTGGCCGCCCTTCATCAGGCCGCAGCCCGTGGCGATGGCCAGAACGTCGAGACAGCCCGCGATCACGGGGATGCCGACGCGCAGGCCGAGTTCTTCCGCGACCGTCGGATAGATCGTGCCGATGATCTCGTCGGACGTGGAGATCGGAGCGAACTTGCCCTTCATCTCCGGCAGGCCCAGCTTATCGAGCAGTTCCGGCTGATACTGCTTCGTGTAGATGTTCATCAGCGAGGTGGATGCGTCGGAGGCGTCCGTGCCGATGTGGCCGGTCAGTTTGAAGTTGAACCAGTCCTTGCAGTGGAAGATCCAGGCGATCTTCTCGTAGTTCTCCGGTTCATTTTTCTTCAGCCACGTGAGTTCGGCGATGTTGGCGCCGGGGAACAGCGCCGTCGCGTTCATGGCGACCACCGTCGGGTTGATGGCGTCGTAGTCCATGACCGTTCTCGTATCGTTCCAGAGCATGGCGTTGCGCACCGGACGGCCCTTCGCGTCGATGCACCACAGACCGTCACCCTGGGCGGAGATGCCCATGGCGGCAACGTCCTGCCATATGGCTTCGTTATTGTTTTTCAGCTTCAGGATGACTTTTTTCGCGACCTCCCAGACCGCGTCCATATCCATTTCCGTAGCGCCGGGGAAAGGCATCAGGACCTCGGCGGGCTCGCTCTGGATATCGGCGAATTTACCGTCCAGAGAGATCAGACCTGCCTTGATGCTGGTGGTTCCGGCATCCATGACGAGAAAATACTGCATGTGCACCTCCTATTTTTTATACTCGTATTCGAGTTCTTCTCCGTTGAGATAGTGTTTTACGTCCGTAACGAACTCTCTTGTATGGTTAGAGATGGCGTCCCAGGTGGCGCCCCCGATGTGCGGGGTCACGAGCACCTTGTCCGGCATCCCGAAAAACGGGTGACTGGCCGCGATGGGTTCCTTCGAAAAGACGTCGATGGCAGCGCCGGCGATCTCGCCTTGCTGCAGCGCTTCGATGAGCGCGTCCTCGTCCACGACGGAACCTCTCGCGGTGTTGATCAGATAGGCCGTCTTCTTCATGGCCCGGAAGATGTCCGCGTTGATGATCTTCTCCGTGTCCGGCCTGTCCTTGAGATGGACCGTCAGGATATCGACCTTCGGCGCGATGTTCTCGAGCGTGTCCAGCTCGATATAGTCGGGCACATCTGCCTGCGTCTTGTGGGGGCTGACCCCGTAGACCTTCATCCCGAAGGCGTGGCAGAGCTTCGCGACCCTGCCGCCGATGCTGCCGACGCCGACGACACCCACGCTGTGGCCCTTCAGCTGATAACCCTTGTAGTAGGTGTACGGGCTCGTCTCGCCCGTGGACCAGGTGACGTCTCGCGCGGCGGATTCGGATCCGTGTTCCGCGATGTCTCCCGCGACGAACCTGCCGCCGCAAAGATCCCGGTAGGAGAACGCGATCTTCCGCGTGACCGCCAGGATCAGGCCCATCGTGAATTCCGCGGCGCTGTCGGAATTGCGCTCGACGGCGTAACTCACCTTGATGCCCTTGCTGCGGGCATAGGCCGTATCCACGTTGACGGGCGTCGCGCGGGTGCAGACGATGAGGCCGCAGTCCGGAGCCGCGTCGATCACTTCCTTCGTGACCGGGTCATAGCTCGTGATGATGACGTCTTTATCCGCGCAGAACTGCTTCATCTGTTCAACGGTCAGGACCGCGTTGCCCCAGTCGTAGGTGATGTCCAGATATTGTTCCAGCTCTTTCGCGATCTCGTGATCCATCTCCGCGGAGACGAATGCTTTCGGTTTCATGGGGATCATCCCTTTCTAGATCTCTTCGTGTTTCTCGTGTACTTTTCCGTAGCCCTTGAAGCGCTCGACCATGCGGTCCATCTCGTCCTGCGGCAGGACGACAGGCTTGACCCCGCTCGCCTCCATGGCCATGCTCGTGCAGACCATCTTGCAGCAGAATTCCAATTCTTCCGTGATGTTGTAGGCCATATCGAGCGTCTTCGCGCCGGCCAGCAGGCCGTGGTTGGCCAGCAGCACCGCGTTGACCCCTTCCATCGCCTTGAAGGCATTTCGCGCCAGTTCCACGGTGCCGTACGTGGCGTATTCGGCGCAGTTCACGTGCGTGCCGCCGAACGCGGCCAGGTAGTGGATGGCCGGCAGCGGCCTGCGGAAGCAGCTGTATGTGGACGCATAGGTCGTATGCGTATGGATGACCGCGTCGATGTCCGTCCTGTATTTGTAGAAGATGCGGTGCATGTCGCATTCGCTGGAAGGAACGGCATCGCCGTCGACGATCTTCCCGGTCTCCACGTCCATCACGACGATCTGTTCGGGTCTGATGTCCACGTAGGGGATCCCGGACGGCGTGATGCACATGAGGCCGCTCTCGCGGTCACAGACGGAGAAGTTGCCTCCCGTACCGGTCGTCAGCCCCTCCCGTATGGCTCTCAGTCCGATCGCAACAAGTTCTTTTCTCTTTTCTTCCAGCAGCATGCCGAAACTCCTTTCCGCAAAAAGGGCATAGTAACTCACCATTAATCTTATAGTAAAGTCCTTGCATTTGCAAGGATAACAAAGTATACTTACTGGAGTGCGAAATCCTTAAAATTTCAACAGGTTGGAAGAAAATGAAAGCTATGAAAAAATTACTGTTCATCATCAATCCCGTGGCAGGCAAAAAGCATGCGGGATCCTCCATGTACAACGTCGTCAAACGCTTCTGCGATTCCGGCTATTCCGTGACCATCGCGGTCACGCAATACCGGGGGCACGCGAAGGAACTGGGCGCCATCGCCGCGAACGAGGGCTTCGATCTCGTCGTCCTGACCGGCGGCGACGGTACGCTGAACGAGGTCACATCCGGCATCATCGAAAGCAGGAAGTCCATCCCCTTCGGTTACCTGCCCGCCGGCAGCACGAACGACTTCGCCCGCACGCTGGGCATCTCCACCATCCCCCTCAAGGCGACGGAGCACATCATCCAGGAGATCCCGACGAAGCTGGACATGGGCGATTTCAACGACGGACAGCAGCACTTCATCTACATCGCGTCGTTCGGCGCGTTCACGGAAGTCTCCTACAGCGCGCCGCAGGCCGCGAAAAACCGCTTCGGCCACATGGCGTACCTGTACGAGGCCATCAAGGACATGACGAACCTGCGCGCCTACAACACGACCGTGACCGCGGACGGCGGCAGGGTCTATAAAGGACGCTACATCTTCGGCAGCGTCACGAACACCCGTTCCATCGCGGGCCTCATCACGCTGTACGACAAGAAGGTGGATCTGAACGACGGCATGTTCGAAGTCATGCTCATCAAGGAACCGAAGGACCCGATCGATTTCAGCAACATCATCCAGGGCCTGGCGACGACCGTGCAGGGCAACAATATGTTTGAATACTTCCGCGCGTCGGAGCTGGAATTCCGCATGCCCAAGAGCGCGCCGTGGACCTGCGACGGCGAGGAAGCGAAACACAAGGAAGGCGTCATCCACATCCGAAACCTGCATAACGCCTTGACGATCTATAAATAAACAACACAAAAAGCCCCGCCGCGGCGGGGCTTTTCTGTTTTTGTCCGTTATTCGCAGGCGAGCGCGATGATCGCGTCCGCGATCATGCAGCAGTTGAAGTACAACTGCTCCAGATCGATGAACTCGTTTGCCACGTGGGCGTGCGCCTCGCACAGATAGTTCTCCGGCCCGAAGCTGACCGCATTCGGCAGATGCCGCGCATAGGTGCCGCCGCCGATGTGCATGGGCTTCATGTTCTCACCCGTGCGCTCGTTGAACACGCCGATGAGCTTCTGCACAAAGGGCGTGTCGTCCGGGATGCAATAGCCCTGCCCGAACGCGAACGACTTCAGGGCCGCGCCAGCCTTAGCC
>JAFZRG010000145.1 GCA_017619985.1 Bacillota bacterium
CACGGCGTCGGCGCGTCCGTCGTCAACGCGCTGTCCGACTTTATGCAGGTCGAGAGCATGCGCGGCGGCCAGATCTACCGCCAGACCTATTCGAGAGGCAAGAAGACCAGCGACGTGGAAGTCGTCGGCGACTGCGGACGTCAGACCGGCTGCCGGGTCATCTTCCATCCGGATCCGGAGATCTTTGACGAGACCGTCTTCAAGTACAGCACGCTGCAGAATCACCTGCGCGAGACGGCCTTCCTGAACGCCGGCCTGAAGATCCACCTCGAAGACAAGCGCGAGGGCCAGAAAAAGAAGGAGTTCTTCCACTACGAAGGCGGCATCAAGGAATACGTCAAGTTCCAGAACGCCAACAAGGAACCCATCCATCCGGACGTCATCTACTACGAGTTCAAGAAGAAGGACCAGGAAGTGGAAGTGGCCATGCAGTATACGGATTCGTATGCCGAGACCATCCTGTCCTACGCCAACAACATCAACACCGTCGAAGGCGGCACGCATCTCGTCGGCTTCAAGTCGGCGCTCACCCGCGCGGTGAACGACTACGCCAAGAAGGCCAAGATCATGAAGGACAACGACGAGCCCCTCACGGGCGAGGATATCCGCGAAGGCCTCACCGCCATCATCTCCGTCAAGCTCACCGAACCCCAGTTCGAGGGCCAGACGAAGACGAAGCTCGGCAACACCGACATGAGAGGCTTCGTGGAAGCGGTCACGTCCGAGAACGTGTTCGCGTTCCTCGAGGAGAACCCGGCCCAGGCGCGGCCCATCATCGAGAAGTGCCTCAAGGCGTTCCGCGCGAGAGAAGCGGCCAGAAAGGCCAGAGACCTGACCCGCCGCAAGACGGCGCTCGAGAACACGTCCCTGCCCGGCAAGCTCGCGGACTGCTCCGAGAAGGACCCGGCGCTGTCCGAGCTCTTCATCGTAGAGGGCGACTCCGCAGGCGGTTCCGCCAAGGAAGGCAGAGACCGCAAGCGCCAGGCCATCCTGCCGCTGCGCGGCAAGATCCTGAACGTCGAAAAGGCGAGGCTCGACCGCATGCTCAACTCCGATACGATCAAGGACATGATCACGGCGCTGGGCTGCGGCATCGGATCCGAGTTCAACCTCGAGAAGCTGCGCTACCACAAGATCATCATCATGACCGATGCTGACGTGGACGGCGCGCACATCCGCACGCTGCTGCTGACCCTCTTCTTCCGGCACATGCCGAAACTCATCGAAGAAGGTTACGTCTACGCGGCGCAGCCGCCCCTGTTTCGGGTCAAGGTCGGAAAAGAGATGTGGTACACCTACTCCGACAAGGAGCAGGACAAGCTGCTCGCAGAGCTCGCGGCGCAGGGCAAGAACAAGCCCGAGATCCAGAGATACAAAGGTCTGGGCGAAATGGACGCCCAGCAGCTCTGGGAGACCACCATGGACTACAACACCCGCACGCTCGTGCAGATCACGATCGACGACTACGCGGCCGCCGACCAGATCTTCACGACGCTGATGGGCGACAAGGTGCCCCCCAGACGCAAGTTCATCGAAGAGAACGCGGAATACGCGACGCTCGATATCTAGGAAAGGAGGTTTGAAACATGCCGGATCTGACAGAAGACAGAAAGATCTTACAGCACGAGATCTACGACGAAATGAAGACCTCCTACATCGACTACTCGATGAGCGTCATCGTAGCGAGAGCTCTTCCGGACGTGCGCGACGGACTGAAACCGGTCCACCGCCGCATCCTGTACGGCCTGGATGCTCTGGGCATCACGCCGGACAAACCCCATAAAAAGAGCGCCCGTATCGTGGGCGAGGTCATGGGTAAATACCACCCCCACGGCGACGCCTCCATCTACGACGCCATGGTGCGTCTGGCCCAGCCCTGGAACATGCGCTACCGCCTCGTGGACGGCCACGGCAACTTCGGTTCCATGGACGGCGACGGCGCGGCCGCTTCGCGTTACACCGAAGCCCGCATGGCCCCGTTCGCGCTCGAGATGCTGCGCGACATCGACAAGGACACCGTCGATTTCGTCGACAACTACGACGGCGAAGAGAAAGAGCCCGTCGTCCTTCCCGCGCGCTTCCCGAACCTGCTGGTCAACGGCGCCAACGGCATCGCGGTCGGCATGGCGACGGCCATCCCGCCCCATAATCTGAGGGAGGTCATCGACGGCACGATCAAGCTCATCGACGACCCGAACGCGGACGTCGAAGCCCTGATCAAGATCATCAAGGGCCCGGACTTCCCGACCGGCGCGACCATCGTCGGCAAGACCGCCATCAAGGAGGCCTACCGCACCGGCCAGGGCAAGGTGAAGCTCAGAGCCAAGGGGACCATCGAAGAAGGCTCCCGCGGCACCACGTCCATCATCTTCACCGAGATCCCCTACGGGGTCAACAAGGCGAGCATGATCGCCCACATCGCCGAACTCGTGCGCGACAAGAAGCTCGAAGGAGTAAAGGACATCCGCGACGAGTCTTCGAAGGGCGAAGTGCGCGTGGTCATCGAGCTGAAGAAGGACGTCAATCCCAAGGTGATGCTCAACCGTCTGTACAAGCACACAGAGCTGGAGTCGAACATCTCCATCATCATGATCGCCCTGGTGGACGGCCGCCCGCAGCTTCTGAACATCCACGACATCCTGACGGAATACATCAAGCACCAAAAGGAAGTGCTGACCCGCAGAACGAAGTTCGACCTGGCGAAAGCCGAGGCGCGGGCGCACATCCTGGAAGGCTACCGCATCGCGCTCGACCACATCGATGAGATCATCCGGACCATCCGCGAATCTTACGACGATGCGAAGGAACAGCTGATGAAGAAGTTCGGCTTGTCCGCCATCCAGGCGCAGGCTATCCTGGACATGCAGCTCAAGAGGCTGCAGGGCCTGGAGCGCGACAAGATCGAGGCCGAATATCAGGAACTGCTCAAGAAGATCGCCTACTACAAGAGCCTGCTGGCGGATGAGCACCTGCTGATGGGCGTGGTCAAGGACGAACTCACCGAGATCCGCAACAAGTGGGGCGACGACAGACGCACCGAGATCATCGCGGACGAGGAGGAAGTCGACGAATCCGAGCTGATCGAGGAGGAGAACGTGGTCATCACCGTGTCTCACCTCGGTTACCTGAAGAGAGTCTCCGAAGACACGTACCGCACGCAGAAGCGCGGCGGCAAGGGCATCACGGGCCTCACGACCCGCGAGAACGACTTCGTCAAGCACCTGATCACGACGTCGACGCACGATAATCTGATGTTCTTCACGAGCATGGGCAAGGCGTACAAGATCAAGGCGTACGAGATCCCCGAAGCCAACAGGACGGCCAAGGGCACGCCCGCGGTCAACTTCCTCAACCTGATGCAGAGAGAACGCATCCAGGCGGTGCTGCCGGTCAAGGAATTCTCCGAAGACCGCTACCTGATCGCCTGCACGAAGCTCGGCAACATCAAGAAGATGCAGCTGTCCGAGTTCGATACGAACCGCAAGGCCGGCCTCATCGCCATCAAACTGCGCGACGGCGACGACCTCATCTCCATCAAGGAGACGAAGGGCGACGCCAACGTCATCATCATCACGAAGAAGGGCAAGTGCATCGCGTTCAGCGAGGACGATGTCCGCGTGATGGGCAGAGCCGCAGGCGGCGTACGCGCCATCCTGCTCGACAAGGACGATGAAGTCGTGTCCATGGAACTGGCGAGCAAGAAGGAAGAGCTGCTCGTGGTCACCGAAAAGGGCTACGGCAAGCGCACCCCGGTCAAGGAATACAAGATCCAGGCCAGAGGCGGCAAGGGCCTGCTGACCTACGACAAGAGCAAGTTCGACAAGACCGGCTATCTGGTCGGCGCCATGACGGTGCAGGACGACGACGAGGTCTTCCTCATCAACTCCGACGGCATCATCATCCGCATCGAGGCCAGCGACGTATCGCGCCTCGGCCGCACGACGCAGGGCGTCCGCATCATGAAGGTCGAGGAAGAGACCGAGATCGTGGCCATGGCCAAGTCCATCCGCGAAGCGGAAGATGAGGAAGAGGCCGGCAAAGGCGCGAAGGACGACGGCTCGCAGCAGCTGAGCATGGATATGGGAGGCAAGTAGACATGAAACGCGTATTTTCGGGCGTTCAGCCCACAGGAAATCTGCACATCGGCAACTACCTGGGCGCTCTGAAGCAGTTCGTGGAGCTGCAGGAGGATCACGAATGCATCTACTGCGTCGTGGACATGCACTCCATCACTGTGCCGCAGGACCCCAAGGAGCTGAAGCAGCACACGCTGGACATCGCGGCCCTGTACATGGCGGTCGGCGTGGATCCGAAGAAGTCCATCATCTTCGCTCAGTCCACCGTGCCCGGCCACGCGGAGCTCAACTGGATCCTCACGTGCAATTCGTACACGGGCGAGCTCTCCCGCATGACCCAGTACAAGCAGAAGAGCCACGGCGCGGAATCTGCGCCGACAGGGCTGTTCATGTATCCGGTGCTCATGGCGGCGGACATCCTGCTCTACGATACGGATATCGTGCCGGTCGGCAACGACCAGAAGCAGCACATCGAGCTGACGAGAGACCTGGCCATCCGCGTCAACAACAAGTACGGCGAGACGTTCGTCGTGCCGGAAGGACGCTTTATGAAGGCCGGCGCGCGCGTCATGGCGCTCGACGACCCGACGGCGAAGATGAGCAAATCCGCGCCGAACGAGATGAGCCGCATCTCCCTGCTCGACGAGCCTTCCAAGATCAAGAAGGCCATCATGAGAAGCACGACGGACTCCGACGGGGTCATCCGCTTCGACATCGACAATAAGCCGGGCATCTCCAACCTGCTGTCCATCTACAGCGCGTTCTCGGGCAAGACGATCGAACAGCTGGAAAAGGACTACGAAGGATCCGGCTACGGACAGTTCAAGAAAGACCTGGTCGAGGTGACGGTGGACGCGCTTTCGCCTATCCGAGAGCGCTTCCTCGAGATCCGCGGTTCGCAGGAGCTGATCGACGCTATGAAGAACGGCACCGAGCGGGCGAACGCGATCGCGGAGCCGGTCATCAAGCGTGTCAAAGACAGATTCGGACTGGGGATATAGGAGGCAGACGATGAAGATCGAACCCAAAGACGCGCACGTCAAACACATCGTGAATACGGCGTCCGCCATGATGGCGGCGGCCAGAACGGCGCCGAAGGCGCACGGATACGACAGGCTGGAATGCGTTGCGCTGACCGGCGAGGAAAAGAACGCTCTGACGGCGGAGATGCGCCGCATCGCGGCGGCCACCTGCCAGGACTTTATCGCAAGAGATGCGGAAAACGTCGACCGCTCGACCGCCATCGTGCTGTTCGGCACGCGCAACGAGCCATACGATCTCGACTGCGGCTTCTGCGGCAGAGAAAGCTGCCGCGCGGCCATGGAAAACGGGACGATGTGCTTCGTCGCCGCCCACGACCTGGGTCTGGCGATCGGAAGCGCGGTTGCGATTGC
>JAFZRG010000146.1 GCA_017619985.1 Bacillota bacterium
CATCCACGAAAAGTACGTGGACTTCATCGCGACGTTCGAGACGGACGCCGGTCCGACCATCTCCGGCTACATCTTCGACAACATGACAGTGAGCCGCCTGGGTCACGGCATGGTCTATTACCATCGCTGGGAAGACCTGAAAGGCAATTGCCCCAGCAACGTCTACGCCCTGCGCAACCATATGGGCAGCCCCGACGTTCCCTACGACAAGACCATCGAGATGATGATGGACGACATGAAGCTCTGCGGCTTCCCGGTCAAGGAACGCCTGTACGAGCAGGAGACCTACTATTGTCCGCACGTAAGCCCGACAGACTATGCGAATGGCTGGTACGACAAGCTCGAAGCGATCCAGGGCAAGCAGAATACCTGGTACGCCGGCGAGATCATGAGCTTCGGCGATATGGAAGACACCTGCGCCATGTCGAAGGACCTTGTCGAAAGATTCTTCTAAAAACGTTTTACGGCATGCAAAAAGCCGGTCCTGCGGGACCGGCTTTTGTAGTTTCGGAATTTTACCAGGCGCCGCCGCTGCTCTTTTCCTCTTCGGGGAGCGTCAGCAGGCCGTCGTCGAAATACTTGTAGGGGAACATCAGATCCTTGCGCGAGTCGGAATCCGCGAAGAAGCGTTCGGCTTCCACGCGGGTCACCTTAAGGTCGCCGTGGATCCTGTGATGTACGGGAAGTCCGCGTTCCTTGCAGATCTTCAGTCTTTCGATGAGTTCGTCCTCGGAAAGGGGAGCGCTCTTTTTGTTTCCGTCCGCCTTTGTGAACAGCTTGCCGATGATGCTCATGGGTTCCTCCTTTATTTTGCGCCGTGGATCTGATAGTAACACGTTTCGATGCGGCCGTTGTACAGCTTGCGCCTGCGGTCTGCCGGTCGGCCGAACTTGCTTTCGAACGTCTTGTCCGCCGTGATAACGAACGCGGACCAGGTGGGATTGAGTTCCGCGAAGGTCTTCAGATCCCGGTAGATCGCGTCCAGTTCCTTCTGCTCGCCGATGCGCTGCCCGTAGGGCGGATTCGTGATGAGCATGCCTTTCTCGGGCAGTTCCGGCTGCGCGATGAATTTGCGGAAGGGCAGTACGGAGAATTCGATCAGGTCGTCCACACCCGCTTCGAGCGCGTTCTCCCTGGCGGCTTTCACCGCTTTGGCGTCGATGTCCGAGGCATAGATCTTCGTGCCTTCGAGCTCCTCATCACTGCGCATGGCGGAAAATGCTTTGGCACGTTCGTCCTTCCACATCTCTTTAGGGATGAAATCCCAGCCTTCGGACGCGAATTTGCGTGACAGGCCCGGTGCGACGTTCCTCGCCTGCATGGCCGCTTCGATCGCGACTGTGCCGGAACCGCAGAACGGGTCCGCCATGACCCGTCCCGGGCGGAAGAACGAAAGCGATACCATGGCCGCCGCGAGCGTCTCCTTGATCGGCGCCGACACGTCCATGACCCGGTAGCCGCGCTTGTGCAGCCCCGCGCCGGACGTGTCCATCATGACGCAGCACACGTCTTTCTGGAATGCGAAACGCACGGTGTAGTCCGCGCCGGTCTCCGGGAACGTGACCTCGCCGTATGTCTGCTGCAGGCGGGTCACGATGGCCTTCTTGACGATGGACTGGCACCCGGGCACCGAGTGCAGCTGGGACTTCATCGAGGTCCCGACGACGGTGAATTTCCCTTCGTAGGGGATCCATTCCTCCCAGGGGATGCCGGCGACGTTCTGGAACAGCTCTTCGAAGGTCACAGCCTCGAATTCGGCCATTTTGACATACACGCGGTCCGCGCTGCGCAGCCACAGGTTGGAGCGCACGATGCCGCGCTCGTCGGCCAGGTAGGTGAGGCGCCCGTCCTGGGAGCCGGTCACCGCGTAGCCCAGCGCTTCTATCTCTCTTTTTACGACCGCCTCCAGCCCGAACGTGGCCGTGGCGATGAGTTCGATCCTTGCCATATAAACCTGCTTCTTTGCGACTTCTGTCTCTATTATCCCCCGAACGCGCGGTCCGTTCAAACGCTTTTTGCCAAATGCCCTGAAATTGTGTAAACTAATACCATAAGGAGGCATCATGGGCCTGACGTTTCCGGCCGTTCCGGCGGTGTACGGAAAAGTGCATATCGCGATCCTGATCGCCGCTGCCGCCATCGCGCTGCGCAGCTGGTTTGCGCTGCGCAGAAGAACGGAAAAGGACCTGATGGTCTTTCTGTTTCTGGCCGGCCTCGCGATGATCGCCGCGGAGGTCTGGAAACAGTGGTTCGTGCACGAATACGTCTATCCGGACATCCGCTCCGCGTGGTTCTTCCCCTGGCAGCTCTGCAGCATGGCCATGTACTGCTGCGTGCTGATCCCCTTCCTGAAGGGCTGGCTGCAGGACACGCTTCTCGTGTTCATGGCGACATTCGGGGTCATCGCCGCAGTATTCGCCCTGGCCTTCCCGGGCGACATGATGCGGCCGCAGGTCTGGCTGTTCTGCCACGGCTTCTGCTACCACATCCTGATGCTCGTCGAATGCCTGGCGTGCATCATCCTGCTGTCGCGCAGGCCGAAGGCTTCGTTCAAACCCGTGGCCATCCTGTACGCAGGGATGGCGGTGATCGCGGAGATCATCAACGTCGCGAGCCACTATTGGGCGGGCGAGGACGGACTGGCTTCGAACATGTTCAACATCACCCCGTATTACCCGTCCACGCAGCCGGTGTTCCACGACATCGCGCTGAAGATCGGGGTCATAGGGGAGATCCTCGTATATACGGCCGTGATCGCGCTCGGCGCGCTCATCCTGTATTTTCTCGAATACGCGTTTATGAAAACGCCGAAGGAACGCTTATGGAAGATCTGAAACGATACGACAATACGACCGTCCGCATCCGGACAACGTTTGGAGAAGTCATAGAAGGCGCCTGTGAATGGAACGACAAAGAATATTGCCTTGCGGAGTGGGGCATCGATGACGACTGCCTTCGCATCAGAGATTATATGATCGCTGCGGAGATCATCGAATCGGTCGAACTGCTCCGTCCGGAAGCCATCATCCCCGTGCGGGACTGGCCGGAAGCCAAGGAAGAGATCGCCGAGTGGTTCGCAAGCAAGTGGGGCGTTCCCCTGGAAGCCTACCGCGAAAGCATCCGGGAGTGCCTGGGTCAAGAAGAAGGCGTGCCGCAGTGGTACGTCGTCGTCCGGAAAAACCGTATCATCGCCGGCTGCGGGGTGATCGAGAACGACTTCCATGCAAGAAAGGACCTGACGCCGAACGTGTGCGCGGTCTACACGGAGGAGGACTGCCGCTGCCAGGGCGTTGCCGGATTCCTCCTGAATTTCGTCTGCGAGGATATGGCGCAGATGGGATACGAAACGCTGTATCTCCTGACCGACCATGTCGGTTTCTACGAAAGATACGGCTGGGAATTCTTCTGCATGGTGGGCAGCGACGACGGTTCCGAGTCGCGGATGTACGTCCATCGCGCAGGATAAGACCGCACGGTCCGGGCATTTGCACATTGCCCGCGGCCTTGGTATACTGATAGCATAAAACAGAACAGACAGCTCCGAGCCTGGAGCGCCTAAGGCAGACTGCTACGGATTTCAGGCCGAGGGAAGGGCGTGACCCGCCCAAGCCCTCCGGGGCCCGCCCGGGAAACCGGCGGACCTTCCTCATTGAAAAGGATGCGAAAAAGCGGCAAAAGCCGCCGGTTTTGCTGTGCAAAGCCCCGTTCTTTTCATGGGACGGGGCTTTTCTTTTGGGGACGGTGTTCTGTCCCGGAAGGAGATACCATGAAGCTGATCAAGACAGAAGACGCGGTCGGATCCGTGCTGTGCCACGACATGACCCAGATCATTCCGGGGGTCACGAAGGACGCGAGATTCCGCAAAGGCCACATCGTGACGGAAGAAGACATCCCCGTGCTGCTCTCCATGGGCAAGGAGAACCTGTTCGTGTACGAGCTGCCGGAGGGCTTCCTGCACGAGGATGAGGCCGCGGAACGGCTGCTGGCCCTGTGTTTCGGTCCGAACATGACCCGCTCCGGCGCCAAGGAAGGCAAGATCGAGGTGAAGGCGGACATCGACGGGCTGTTCAAAGCCGACCGGAAGAGGCTCGCCATGGTGAACGGGCAGGATCAGCTGATGATCGCGACCCGCATGGGCAACGTGGCGGTGAAGAAGGGCGATAAGCTCGCGGGCATGCGGGTGATCCCCCTGGTGATCGAAGAGGCGAAACTGGATGCGGCAGCGGAGCTGGTCGGACCGGAGCCCCTGCTGCAGGTGCTTCCCTTTACCGTGAAGACCTGCGCCGTGATCGTCACCGGCAGCGAAGTCGCCAAGGGCCTGATCGAGGACCAGTTCGGTCCGGTCGTGGAAAAGAAACTGGCGGCATTCGGTGTGGAGACGGTCTATCGGAAAAAGTGTGTGGACGATACGGACGTTATCGCATCAACCATCGCGGAAGCAAGAGCTTCCGGCGCGCAGCTCATCCTGTGCACCGGCGGCATGAGTGTGGATCCGGATGACAGAACGCCCGGCGCCATCGCGGCCAGTGGGGCGAAGATCGTGACGTACGGAGGCGCAGCGCTCCCCGGCGCCATGCTGTGCTTGGGCTATTTCGAAGACGGCGTGCCCATCCTGGGGCTGCCCGGCTGCGTGATGTATCACAAGGCGACCATCTTCGACATCGTGCTGCCGCGCGTGCTCGCGGGCGATCCTATCACAAAGGCGGAGATCGCCGAGATGGGTTACGGCGGGCTGTGCCTGGGCTGCAAGGAGTGCAGGTTCCCGGACTGCAGCTTCGGAAAGGGCTGGTAGCATGGCATTCATCAGCGTAGAAGATGCTTTGAAGATCATAGAGAGCGCGCGTTGCCCGGACCGTACGGAACAGGTGAGCGTGTTCGACTGCTGCGGCAGGACCGCTGCGGAGGAGATCGTTTCGGCTGTCGATCAGCCGCCGTTCGACCGTTCGCCGCTGGACGGCTTCGCGTTTCGCAGCGCGGACGTGGCAGGTGCATGTAAAGAACGTCCGGCCAGGCTGCAGCAGGTCGGTTACGTACCCGCAGGCTGCGGCGAAACGTTTTCCGTGGGACCCGGCCAGTGCGTGCGCATCATGACCGGCGGACGCATCCCGGCGGACTGCGACGCGGTCGTTGGGATCGAGGACGCGGCGTATGCGGACGCCTGCGACTGCGACGGGGCGGCGGAGGTGCTGATCTTTAAGGCGGTCGGGCATCATCAGAACTATGTGTTTGCCGGCGAAGACTTTCTGAAAGGCGCGGTGCTTTGCCGCAAAGGGCAGAGGATCGATGCAGCGCTGGCGGGCTGCCTGTCCGCTGCGGGGGTCACGGAAGTGACGGTCTGCGCGAGACCGGCGGTGTACGTTCTCTCCACCGGCAGCGAGATCTGCCGCCCGGGGGAATGCCTGAGCGAAGGAAAGATCTATGATTCCAACGCGGTCTATCTGACGTCGCGCCTGAAGGAATTGGGCTTTTTCTGTGAGGCAGGCTGGGCTGCGGACGACGCGGCGCAGCTGAAGGACGCGATCCTGTCCCGGCTGGAGCAATATCCGCTCATCCTGACGACCGGCGGCGTGTCCGTGGGCGACCTTGACCTGATGCCGGAAGTGATGGCGGAGCTCGGCGCGGAAGTGCTGTTCCACGGGGTCAGCCTGAAGCCGGGATCCCCGCTGATGCTGGCGAAACTCGGCGGCAGTTACATCCTCTGCCTGTCGGGCAATCCGTACGCGGCGGCAGCGACGTTCGAACTGTTCGCGAGGCCGTTGCTGAGCGCGCTGACCGGCGAGGATTTCCGCATGAAGGCGCTTTGTGCGCCGCTGGCGGAGGACTTCCCGAAGACGAGCCCGGGGCCGCGCTATGTGCGCGCAAATCTGAAAGACGGAAAACTGTATGTTCCGCAGTCTCATTCGAGCGGTCAACTGCTGACTCTCTCGGGCTGCGATCATCTGCTGAAGATCCCGGCGGGGTCCAAACCGCTGCCGGCGGGGACGGTCGTGGAAGCGTACCGGATTTAGGAGAAAACGATGGAAAAACTGACGCATATCGATGAGCAGGGCAACGCCGTGATGGTGGACGTGTCCGGAAAAGACGTGACGGTCCGCGAAGCTTCCGCCGAAGGGATCATTTTCGTAGGCGCGGAAGTGCTGCAGCTGATCCGGGACAGCGGCATCGCGAAGGGCGACGTACTGGGAACTGCCCGCATCGCGGGGATCATGGCCTGCAAAAAGACGTCCGACATCATTCCGCTCTGCCACCCGCTCTTTATTACGAAGGCTTCCGTGGACTTTGAGATCCTGGAAGAGCGGCAGGCGGTCAGGGCTGTCTGCACGGTCCGCTGCGAAGGGAAGACCGGCGTGGAGATGGAGGCGCTCACGGGCGTGTCCGCAGCGCTGCTGACGGTCTACGACATGTGTAAGGCGGTCAGCAAGGAGATGGTGATCGGAGAGATCCATCTCGTGAAGAAGTCCGGCGGCAGATCCGGCGAGTTCTTCTTCGGAAAGCAGGGGACGAGGCTGTGAGCGCGCCTGTCATCTTCGTCGTCTCCGGTGAGAAGAATTCCGGCAAGACAACGCTGATCGAGGCGGTCCTGCCCATCCTGGCGGAGCGCGGGTATCGCGTCGCTGTGATCAAACATGACGGCCATTCGTTCGAGCCGGACGTGGCGGGCACCGATACCCGCAGGTTTTACGATGCCGGCGCGATCGGCACGGCGGTGTTCGACGGGGAAAAGTTCATGCTGGTCAGGCGTGCCGCTGTGACCGAAAAACAGCTGTTCGAGGCTTTTCCCGATGCGGATCTCATCCTGATCGAGGGACTGAAGGATTCAGGGTATGCCAAGCTTCGCCTTGCGGCGGGCGAATGGATGGATCCGGCAGAAGCGGCAGACCGGATCGAGCAGACGGTACGGAGGCAGCATGAAAGATAAGTACGGACGAACGATCGAATATCTGCGCATCTCGGTGACAGACCGCTGCAATCTGCGCTGCCTGCACTGCATGCCCGAAGAGGGCGTGGCCCTGATGCAGCACGCGGATATCCTCTCGTACGAGGAGATCGCGGCCGCAGCGGCAGAAGCGGCAAAGCTCGGCATCCGGCGCATTCGCCTGACCGGCGGAGAGCCCCTGGTGCGGCCGCAGCTGCATAAGCTGGCCGGCATGCTGAAGGCGATCCCCGGAATCGAGAATGTCGTGCTGACGACCAATGCGGTCCTGCTGAAAGAACAGCTGCCGCAGCTGATCGAAGCGGGGCTGGATGGGGTCAACATCAGTCTGAACGCCATGGACCGTGAGGCTTACCTGGCCTTTACCGGGCGGGACGAGTTCGACCGCGCCATGGAGGGCTTGTATGCCGCTTTGGATTGCCCGGACCTGAAAGTGAAGGTCAACTGCGTGCCGACGGCGGGCAGGGAGGAACAGCTGCTGAAACTGGCGCAGGTCGCCCGCGATACGCGCGCGGCGGTCCGCTTTATCGAGCTCATGCCCATCGGGATGGGAAGCATGGTGAAGGGGATCGCGAAGGAGGATTTGCTGAGGTTGCTGTCGGATCGATTCGGGCAGCCGGTTCCTGCAGGATCTGACAAGAAGGTGCAAGGGCCTGCAGAATACTATCGTTATGATGGGTTTCAGTCTGATATCGGGTTTATCTCCGCAGTTTCGAATTGTTTCTGTGAGAAATGCAACCGCATCCGATTAACAGCGGACGGAAAGCTGAAAAGCTGCCTTGCTTTTCCCGCGGGGGAAGACGTGCGGGCGATCCTGAGAAGCGGTGCGGATCCGCAGGAACTGCGGAATGCCGTCATCCGCTGTATAGAGAGTAAACCGGAACATCATTCTTTCGGGTCATCGGAGACGGAAGAGAGCCGTCTGATGTCCCAAATCGGAGGATAATATGCCGAAAGTCGAATCCATCTGCATCAGCGAGGTGCGCGGGACAAGGAAAAAACAGATCGAACAGGCGAACCTGATCAAGGACTGGGGCATCGAAGGCGACGCCCATGCCGGCAGCTGGCACCGGGCAGTCAGTCTGCTGTCGTACGAGAAGTTCGAAGAAGCCTGCGAAAGGTTCAGGGCGGCAGGGTACAAGGCGCTCGATCCAGGCGATTTCGCCGAAAACATCATGGTCTCCGGCATCGACTTCGCGAAGTTGCCCGTCGGCATCCGTTTCCGCTGCGGCAGCGCGGTGCTGCGCATGACCCAGATCGGCAAGGAATGCCATGCCGACTGCGAGATCCGGAAGGCTACAGGCGACTGCATCATGCCGCGGGAAGGCGTGTTCGCCGTGGTCGAGGAGGGCGGCTGCATACAGCCCGGCGACGAATTCGGCATTCTTCCGACGGTCGCCGTCATCACCGTGTCCGATTCCGGCGCGAAGGGCAAGAGAGAAGACAAAGCCGGTCCCGAGATCGTCAAGGCCATGGAAGACCTTGGTTACAAGGTCGGAGAGACACACATCGTTTCCGACGACAGGGAGACCCTCGCGAAACTGATGGCGGAGATCGCGGACGGGGGAAGGGCGCAGCTCATCCTGACGACGGGCGGCACAGGTTTTTCCCCGCGCGACAATACGCCGGAAGCAACCATAGACATTGCCGAAAAGATGGTGCCCGGCATCCCCGAAGCCATGCGCGCGTATTCCATGACCATCACGCCGCGGGGCATGCTGTCCAGAGGGACGGCGGCCATCCGTAAGCGGACACTGATCGTCAATCTTCCCGGAAGCCCCAAAGCGGTGCGCGAGAACCTGGAGGTCCTCATACCTGCGCTGGGTCACGGGATCGAGATACTGGTGGGGGCGGCAGCGAACTGTGCCGCTCCGGAGAAATAACTGCACGAAAGGAAGGAAAACATGAAGAAAGCATTTGCACTCATCCTGGCGCTTGCTATGGTCTTTGCCGTGACGGCCTGCAAGCCTCAGGTCATGGACGGGGACGGCATGGTCAACGAAGCCGAACCCTGCACGCTGGAAGTCTTCGCGGCGGCTTCCATGACCGAAACGCTCACCGAGCTGCAGAAGGTCTGGAACGAAAAGTATGAACCGGATATCGAACTGGTGTTCACGTTCGATTCCTCCGGCACGCTGAAGACGCAGATCGAGGAAGGCGCCGTCTGCGACGTTTTCATCTCCGCCGCGCAGAAGCAGATGAACCAGCTGGAAGAACTCGGCTTGATCGATACTCAAAGCCGCATCGACCTGCTGGAAAACAAGTGCACGCTGGTCGTTCCGGAAGGCAATCCTGCCGGCATTGAAAGCTATGAAGATCTCGGCACCGACAAGCTGACGAAAATCGCGCTGGGCAACTCCGACGTGCCCGTCGGCCAGTATTCCGAGGAGATCCTGACGTACATGGGCATCTGGGACGAGCTCAACAGCGCGCAGAAGATCACGTTCGGCGACAACGTCAAGACCGTGACCAAGACGGTCGCCGAGATGGGCGCGGACTGCGGCATCGTCTACGGTACGGATGCCGCCGCTGCCGGTCTGGAAGTCGTGGCCTATCCGCCTGAAGGCAGCCACAGCCCCATCATCTATCCGGCCGCCATCCTGGCGAACACGGAACATCCCGAGCAGGCAAACCGCTTCCTGACTTTCCTGCAGAGCGAAGACGCCAAAGCGGTGTTCGAAGCCGCCGGCTTTGCGATCGCACACTAGTTCCCGAAAGGTGCCCCATGGATTGGTACCCGCTGCTCAATTCCATACGCATCTCCCTGATCGCCGCCGTGATCACGTTCTTCGTCGGCATCGGCGCCGCTTATGCGCTGCGGAACGTCCGGCCCTGGCTGAAAGCGATCGTGGACTGTTTTCTGACGCTGCCGCTGGTGCTTCCGCCCACGGTCGTCGGCTTTTTCCTGCTGATGTCGCTCAGCCCGAAACGGCCGCTCGGCGCGTTCCTGCTGAACCGGTTCGGCATCCGCGTCATCATGACTTGGCCGGCGTCCATCCTCGCGGTGGCGATCGTCACGTTCCCGCTGATGTACCGCACGGCGAGAGGGGCGTTCGAGAGCTTCGACAAGGGGCTGGCGGATGCGGGATATTCGCTTGGCCTGAATAAACGGCAGGTATTCTGGCACATCATGCTGCCCTGCTGCAAAAAAGGCGTGCTGGCCGGCTTCGTGCTGGCATTCGCGCGCGGGCTCGGCGAGTACGGCGCTACGTCCATGGTCTCCGGTTATACCCCAGGCCGCACCGCGACCGTCTCCACGACCGTCTATCAGCTGTGGAGGGAAGGGAACGATGCGCTCGCCTACAAATGGGTATTAGTCAATATTCTCATTTCCTTTATCTCTCTATATACTCTTAGTTATTTAGAGAAAAAGGACCATTGATCAGAACCGAGGGGTGCCCTGAGACAGGACCCCGAGGATCTGTATGCAAAACTTTGCGCAAAACGACCGCAGAAATGCCTTCTGCGGTTGTTTTTTGTGCTATTTGATATATAATTAACAGGGTATGTATTTATGCCCTGTGTTTTCTATTGTTTTACTTAACATTACTTATAAAAAGTAAAGGAGAAACGAAATCATGGCAAAGAAATTCAAAACCATGGATGGCAACGCCGCAGCCGCATATGTCTCTTATGCGTTTACCGACGTTGCCGCGATTTTCCCCATCACTCCGTCTTCCCCGATGGCTGAGATCGTGGACGACATGGCAGCGCATGGAGAAAAGAACCTGTTCGGTCAGGAAGTCCGCGTCGTAGAGATGCAGTCCGAAGGCGGCGCATCCGGTACGGTCCACGGCTCCCTCGCGGCCGGCGCTCTCACCACCACCTACACCGCATCCCAGGGCCTGCTCCTCATGATCCCCAACATGTATAAGATCGCAGGCGAACTTCTCCCCGGCGTGTTCCACGTGACCGCGAGAACCCTGGCTGCGCACGCACTGTGCATCTTCGGCGATCACTCCGACGTCATGGCCTGCCGCCAGACCGGTTTCGCCCTGCTGTGCTCCAGCTCCGTTCAGGAAGTCATGGATCTGGCAGCGATCGCCCACCTGTCCGCCATCAAGGGCAGAGTACCGTTCCTGCACTATTTCGACGGTTTCCGCACGTCCCACGAGATCCAGAAAATCGAAGTCGTGGACTATGATGTCTACAGGAAGCTGATCGACATGGATGCCGTCCAGGCCTTCAGAGACAGAGCCCTGAATCCCGAGCATCCCGTCATCCGCGGCACCGCTCAGAACCCGGATATCTTCTTCCAGGCCAGAGAAGCTGCGAACAAGTACTACGAAGCGCTGCCCGACATCGTTGCCGATTACATGAAGAAGCTCGGCAAGGAGATCGGCAGAAAGTATCAGCCGTTCGACTATGTCGGCGCTCCCGACGCGGAGAACGTCATCGTCGCCATGGGCTCCGTCTGCGAAGCGATCGAAGAGACCCTGCCGCATCTGCTGGCTAAGGGCGAGAAGGTCGGCCTCGTCAAGGTCAGACTGTACAGACCCTGGTCTCCGAAGTACCTCAAGAAGGTCATGCCGAAGACCGTCAAGAAGATCGCCGTCCTCGACAGAACGAAGGAACCCGGCGCCATGGGCGATCCTCTCTACATGGACCTCAAGACCATGTACTACACCGAAGAGAATGCGCCTGAGATCTACGGCGGCCGCTACGGCCTCGGCTCCAAGGACACCACGCCGGGCCAGATCGTCGCAGTCTACAACAATCTGAAGGCAAAGAAGCCCAAGAACAACTTCACCATCGGCATCGACGACGACCTGTACGGCACTTCTCTGAAGACCGTCAAGATCGCGACCGAGCCCGAAGGCACCTATCGCTGCAAGTTCTGGGGTCTGGGCTCCGACGGCACGGTCGGCGCCAACAAGCAGGCCATCAAGATCATCGGCGACAACACCGACATGTATGCCCAGGGCTACTTCTCCTATGACTCCAAGAAGTCCGGCGGCATCACCGTTTCTCACCTGAGATTCGGTAAGAACCCGATCAAGTCCACCTACCTCATCACCGAGGCGGACTTCGTCGCATGCCACAACGAATCCTACGTCCATGCATACGACGTCCTGGCCGGTCTGAAGAAGGGCGGCACGTTCCTGCTGAACTGCACTTGGGACGACGCGGCGCTCGAAGAGCATCTGCCCGCTTCCATGAAGCAGTACATCGCAAAGAACAAGATCAATTTCTATACCATCGACGCCACCAAGCTCGGCATCGAGATCGGCCTCGGCAACAGGATCAACATGATCATGCAGATGGCATTCTTCCACCTCTCAGAGGTAATTCCCGAAGCAGATGCTGTTAAATACCTCAAAGACTCCATCGAGCATACCTACGGCAAGAAGGGCAAGGATATCGTAGACATGA
>JAFZRG010000147.1 GCA_017619985.1 Bacillota bacterium
GCGCTGCTGGTGGCCAAGCACTTCACGGAGCCCTTCAAGGATTCCAACGGCTACGGCGAATCCATCGCAAAGCTGTCCAACATGCTGGGCGGCGGCGTGATCGTGCAGCGCTTCGGCGACCTGGTGCGCGGCCGCAGATCCGTGGAAAAGCGCATTCAGGGAAGCTTCCTGCAGCCGACGCTGGACGCGACGCCGGGCGACCTGTCGCTGGTCATCCCCAAGCGCATCCTGGACGATATCGTCGAAATGATCTACGCGCTCGACAAGATCGCGCCTGGCACGGCAAACGACGACACGCTGCTGTACGGCGTGGAAGTCAAGTTTTACAACATGGAAGTGGAACTCGACAGCAATCTCGAGACGTCCGCCAAGGGGTTGTTCGTCATCGGCGACGGCTCCGGCGTGACCCACTCCCTGTCCCACGCGTCCGCGAGCGGCGTGCACGTGGCGAGAGTCCTGCTGGAGGACCGGTTATAGCATGGCATTGATCCCGGAAAAGAAAAAACTCAGCAAAAGGCAGTTCTACCTGCTGTCCTATACCTGGGGGCTTCCCACGACGCTGGCAGGCTGCCTGACGGCGGCCGCGCTGCGCGTGACCGGCCACAAGCCCAAGAAGTTCGGCTGGTGCGAGTACTACGAAGTCGGCAGCCATTGGGGCGGCTGCAGCATGGGACCGTTTTTCTTCAAGCAGAAGGAACCCAGCCGGCACATCTGCGTGCACGAGGCGGGCCACGCGATCCAGAACTGCTATTACGGCCCGCTGATGCCTATCCTGGTATCCATCCCCTCGTCGGTCCGCTACCGCGCGCACCGTCTGAGAAAGCGCATGGGCAAACCGCTGCCTCCCTACGACGGCATCTGGTTCGAAGGACAGGCGACGAAGCTGGGCAGAACGTATTTTGGAGAAGATCATGTTTTTCACGGCAAAGAGCAGAAGACGGCGGGAGAACCTGAGGCGGTTCAGCCGCAAGAGCGTTGACGAAAAGAAGTTCGTTAAGGATTTTTACGTCGAAAACGGTCTTGCGTATATCTCCTGCAATGTAAAATCATATAACGACATCATCGATCCATACTCCGTGAAAGGCTATGAATGGCTGACGGAGCCGTTCGTGCGTTTTGTGGAAGAGAATGCCAATGTCATCCCGCCGGAATATCCCATCGTGCTGGAGATCTGCGGGGGGCGGTTTTCCGAAGAACAGAGGAACTGCATCGAAGAAACGATTGCGGACTATTTTGCCCTGAAACTTCTGGACAACCAGCAGAATCAGAGGAGTAACCGCGGCAGGACGCTCTTTCTGTTATTCCTTGCGCTGTTCTTTGCGGTCATCCTCTACCTTGAGACGAAGTACGCGGATCTGGTGACTCTGCCGAAACCCGTCTCCGAAGCGCCTTTCGTCCTGTTCTGGATGGCGCTGTGGGACGCGGCGGAACATATCGTGCTGGACGGATCCGACCTGCAGGAAGAGAAACTGTATGCAGCCAGACTGGCCAGCCTGAAAGTAACGTTCCAGAAGACGTTCGAAGACGCTCCGCTGGAACCGGAAGAAGAACAGAAAGTCCTGGAAGAGATTTTTGAGGAAGTTGAGATCCTCCCGTCCACCCAGTGGGATCAGGAAGAGTGACCCGGGGCAGACCATGGCAAAACATCCCGACAGACATCAGTATATGACCGAAACGCCGATCCGCAGCCTCATCCCGAGGCTGGCGGTCCCGACGGTCATCAGCATGCTGGTGACCGGGATCTATAATTCCGCCGACACGTATTTCGTCGGACGCATCTCGACCCAGGCCACCGCAGCGGTAGGCCTGGTTTTTACGGTCATGGCGCTCATCCAGGCGCTGGGCTTCTTCTGCGGCCAGGGATCCGCCAACTATCTGGCGCGGCTGCTCGGCGCAGGGAAGAAGCAGGAGGCGAGCGAAGTCGCCGTCATGGGTTTCGCCATGGCGCTGGTCATCGGCCTGATCCTGGCGGTCGGCGGCAACCTGCAGGCGGAGCGCATCGCGGACTGGATCGGAGCGACGTCTTCCGCGCGTCCGGACACGGTCGCTTACATGCGCATCATCCTGATGGGCGCGCCGTTCATGACCTGCCAGTTCGTCATCAACAACCAGCTGCGCTTCCAGGGCAGCGCGATGTACGCCATGATCGGCCTGATGTGCGGCGCGGTCATCAACATCGGCCTGGATCCGCTGCTGATGTTCGGCTTCCATCTGGGCATCCGCGGCGCTGCCATCGCCACGGTCAGCGGGCAGTTCGTGAGCTTCTGCGCGCTGATGGTCGGCAGCCGCATGGGGGAGAACATCCGGCTGAGCCTCTCGAATCTGAAACCGGATTTCGGATATATCGCGTCGATCTCGGCCAACGGTTTTCCGTCGCTGATGCGGCAGGGCATGGCGGCCATTTCCACGCTGCTGCTCAACCGCTACGCGAATTTCTACGGCGGGGACGCCGCCATCGCCGGCATGTCCATCGTCAGCCGCATCCTGATGCTGATGATGTCCGCCCTCGTCGGCTTCGGACAGGGCTACCAGCCGGTATGCTCGTACAACTACGGTGCAGGGCTGTACAAGCGGGTCAAGGAAGGGTATTTCTTCTGCATCAGGTACGGAACGATCATTCTTTCGGTCTTTTCAGTGTTGTGCCTGATCTTCGCGAAGCCGGTCGTGGGGTGGTTCCGCGACGACCCGGCCGTCATCGCGGTCGGAAGCACGGCGCTCCGCTGGCAGGCGGCCGCACTGCCTCTTATGGCTACTTCCATCCTCACGAACATGATGCTGCAGGCGACGGGCAAGAGCCTGAAGTCTTCCATCACGTCCTCTTCCCGCAACGGCATCTTCTTCATCCCGCTCATCCTGATCCTGCCGCGCTTCTTCGGCCTTCTGGGCGTCGAGATGACCCAGGCATGGGCCGACGTGCTCTCGTTTTTCCTGGCCGTTCCTCTGGCCTACAGCGAGCTGAAGAAGATGAAATGATAATTGATACGGAAAGCACGCAAAAACCCCGCTATGGGCCGATTTACGGCCTTGGCGGGGTTCTGTACGTTAAGGGTGTATCTTACTGCAGGTCGTCGGCGGTGAAATCCCTGCTGGTAATGACCTCGTCTTCCCACATGTAGTTGATGATCATGTGCAGACCTTCGATGCCGATCTCATCTTCCAGGGATTTGCAGCTCGCGGCGAACGTGGCCTTGTTGTCTTCCAGGGCGGCATCGAGCGCCGCTTTGGTATCTGCCGCCATGGACGCGGATGTGATCCCCAAAGTGCCCAGATCGAAATAATAATACACGGTGTTGTCTTTG
Source organism: Bacillota bacterium (assembly GCA_017619985.1). GTDB lineage: Bacteria > Bacillota > Clostridia > Peptostreptococcales > Anaerovoracaceae > RUG11894. The sequence continues at coordinate 3,300 of JAFZRG010000147.1, forward strand.
AGTTCGAGCTTAAGACCTTCATTCTGTTCGGTAACTGTGAGCGATTCCTCCCAGACATCCGGGTGCTCTGCCATGTACTGCTCGAGCGTCATAGACGTTTCGGCAGGTTCATTCGCTTCTTCAACAGCCTCGGTCGTCTCCTCGACCGCTTCGGAAGCCTCTTCGGCAGCTTCCGCGGACTGAGCGCTCTCGTTCGAACTCTTGCCGCAGGCCGTGAAGAGCATGGCTGCGGCGACGGCAGCGATCAGCAGGATGATCAGTAAATTCTTCTTTTTCATAGTTTTCCTCGTGTTTATTCCAGGTACAGGTTCTGCAAGGATTATACCCGATTCGTTTATGCCAGTAAATACTGCACAGCCGATAAGATCAGCAGCAGGATGACATTGATCGCGGTGAATTCCAGCAGATAGCGGTCGGCTCTGGCGCCTTCCGCGTGCAGGTAGAGCTTCAGGCTGATGAGGCTGGCAAGGCTCGCGATGGGGGTCCCCAGGCCGCCGATGTCCACGCCGAGCAGCAGGCTCCGGACGTTGTCCGTGAACCCGGAGAGCAGCAGGGCGGCCGGCACGTTGCTGATGACCTGGCTGGCCAGCAGGGAGGTGAGGTATTCGCGGCCTTCCATCAGGTTTTCCAGCATCGCGGCCACACGGTCCATGCGCGCCAGGTTGCCGGAGAAGACGAAGAACGCCACGAACGTCAGCAGCAGCATGAAGTCCGCGCGCAGCAGGATCTGCCGGTCGAACGCGAGCAGGACGGCGATGAGCAGCCCCAGCATGACCGGCCATTGGATGATCCGCAGCACGACCAACAGGCACAGCACGAACAGAAGGCTGTGGATCAGCAGTTCGCGCTTGTCGATCTCGCGGTACATACCCAGATGCACTTCGACTGGTGTCTTCGGCAGGGTAAAGCATGCGGCGGTGACCAGGATTAGTGACAGCAGCCAGATGGGCAGGGTCATCGCGAGAAAATCATCCATGGAAAGGTCGAACGCCGAGTACAGGTACAGATTCTGAGGGTTGCCTACCGGGGTCAGCATGCTGCCCAGATTGGCTGCGACTGTCTGCAGCACCGCGATGCGGATCAGGTGACCGTCCAGTTTCGCCATGCCGAGCACGATGACCGCGAAGGGCACGAACGTGAGCAGCGCCACGTCATTCGTGATGAGCATGGAGCTGAAGAAACACAGCAGCACGAGCAGCACGGAGAGCAGGCGCAGCGTGCCGGAACGTTCGCACACCGTCTGCGCAAGATAGTCGAACAGA
>JAFZRG010000148.1 GCA_017619985.1 Bacillota bacterium
ATCGCGCAGGGCGTGATGGCCGCGCTGACCGCTCTCGGGGTCATCCTCTTCGTGACGAAGGGAAAGGATCCCAAACCCGTGCGGACCGTGGAATTTTATCCGCCGGACGACCTTTCCCCCGCGGAAGTCGGCTACATCTACGACATGCGCATCGACGACAAGGACATGACGTCCCTCGTGATGTGGTTCGCTTCAAGAGGCTACCTGAAGATCCATGCGGAGCAGACCGAGAGCCGTATCCTGAAGAAGGAAAAGGTCAGAGTGACCCTGGAAAAGCTCAAGGATCTGCCGGAAGGCGCGCCTGCGTTCCAGCGCACGTTCTTCAATGCGCTGTTCGAGGACAGCGATATGGCGGATATGGATGCCCTGTCCAAGTCCACAGCGTTCGCGGACAGCTACGAAGCGGCGAAGAAGAGCCTGCAGACGCGCTACGGCTCCAAGACGAAGCGCAAGCTGCAGGAAGGCTACGGCAACATGGCGTTCGGCTGCCTGATCTGGTTCCTGATGCTGGCGGTCGTCGTCGCCGCAGTCGCTTTGCTGCGCATCGACAATACGCAGCTGAAGATCCTGCTCGGCGAGTTCGTCGTCGGCGGCATCATCGTGATCGTCTGCACGCTGTTCATGGCCCGTCCGACCGCGTTCCGCACGCAGATGCTGGGACGCATCCAGGGTTTCCGCGACTTCATCGACCTCGCGGAAGTGGACCGGATCAATCAGCTTGTAGAACAGGATCCCGACTATTTCTATTTCATCCTGCCGTACGCTTACGTTTTCGGCCTGACGGACAAGTGGGCGAAGAACTTCGAGCGCCTGGCGCCGAAGGTGCCCGACTGGTACGACGGGCCTGCGGTCTACATGACGACCCCGTCCGTCTTCTGCAGGACGATGGATTCCGGCGTGCGTTCCGCTCTGTCGGAAAGCGCAGTCCACACGACGTCCAGCAGCGATTTCTCCGGCGGCGGTTCCTTCAGCTCCGGCGGAGGCGGCTTCTCCGGCGGCGGAGGAGGCGGCGGCGGTGGCGGCGGCTGGTAAAGCCGCGCTTTCGCAGTTCCTTGTTGTAAGTAAAAACGGAAAACCATGAAAATACTCGAAGACAGAATCATAAAAGACGGGAGGCTCATCGAAGACCGCATCCTCAAGGTGGATTCCTTTCTGAACTTCCAGATCGACGTGGAGCTCACCGACCAGATGGGAAGGGAATTCGCCCGCATCTTTCGCGAGAGCGGGGCGACGAAGGTCCTGACCGTGGAAACGTCCGGCCTGCCGCTGGCGTACGCCGTGGCGAGACATCTCGGCGACCTGCCTCTGCTGTTCGCGAAGAAATACAAACCCAATACGAACATCGACGAGGACTATTCGGCGGAAGTCCGCTCCTTTACGAAGGAGAACATCAACGTCATCCGCGTGCCGAAAAAGTATCTGAACGAAGGCGATAAGGTCCTGATCATCGACGATTTCCTCGCGTCCGGCGCAGCGTCTCTGGGCCTGCTGGATCTGATCGGCCAGGCCGGCGCAAGCTGCGTGGGCGTGGGCGTCGCCGTCGAAAAGGAATTCCAGGGCGGACGCGCGCTGCTCGAAAAGAGAGGCCTGCGGGTCGTTTCCCTGGCGCACATCACGAAGATGAAGGACGGAAAGATCGAGTTCCACTACACGGAGTAACTTATGAAGAAGACCCAGCGGACCTGCATCATCACCCATATCCTGACGGAGAACCCCAACCGGGACTATTCACTCGGCACGTTCGCCGAACTGTTCGGCTGCGCGAAATCCAGCATCAGCGACGATATCAAGCTTGTGCGCGAAGCGATCGACGCGGCAGGCCTGGGATATCTCGAGACGACGTCCGGCGCCAAGGGAGGCGTGCGCTACGTGCCGTACATCTCCAAGAAAGCGGCGGCGAATGCGCTCGAGGAACTGCGCAGGGCATTCGAGGATCCTTCCCGCATGCTGGGCAGCGGCTTCGTCTACACGTCGGACGTCATGTTCAACCCGAAGCTCATCCGCGGCGCCGCCATGGTGTTCGCGAAGCGCTTCGCCAGCGCGGAGGCGGATCTCGTGGTCACCGTGGAGACGAAGGGCATAGGCGTTGCGCTGTTCACCGCGCAGATGCTCAACATCCCCCTGGCGGTCATCCGCCACGAGAGCAAGGTGTCGGAAGGGTCATCCATCAACATCAACTATTTCTCTGGATCGACGGAGCGCCTGCAGCAGATGAGCATCTCCAAGCGAGGCATCCCGCACGGGAGCCGCGTGCTGATCATCGACGACTTCATGCGGGGCGGCGGAAGCATCCTGGGCATCCTCAACATGCTGAAGGAATTCGACGCGCAGCCCGTGGGCACGGGAGTCGTGATCGTGGCCGGCGGCAGGGAGAACAAGAAGATCTCCGACTACGTGCCGCTGCTCATCCTCGATGACCGGGAAGACGGAAAGCAGGCCGTGGAGATCAATCCGGACATGCTCGCGCTGTAACTGAATATAATCAGCAGACTTTGAAATGAACGTTCGGAATTTCTTGAACGTTCATTTTTCTTTTGCCGGAAAACGTCATAATTCATCGCTTTTTTCTTTCACTTTTGAGGGGCTTGTCATATAATAAGAATGTGCTGAAAAAGCACGCATTTCCCATAACTCCGGATAGTGAAAAAGAGGTATCAAGATGAAGAAAAAGTTCATTTCCGTCCTGCTCGTTCTGGCCATGGTCTTTGCGCTGGCTGCCTGCACGAGCTCCAACGAACCCGCTCCCGCCGAACCCAGCGGCGAAAGCACTGAACCCGCAGAAGAGGGTACCGTCTACAAGGTAGGCATGGTCTGCATCGGCGACGACAACGCTGCTTATGACAGAAACTTCTACATGGCTGCCGATGCCGCCAAGGAAGAACTGGCCAAGAAGGGCATCGACATCGAATGGGTCTACACCTACAACCACGCCGCAGGCGATGCGGTCGCGGTCGACTGCGAAGAACTGGCTGACGCGGGCTGCGTCGCGGTCTTCTGCAACTCCTACGGCCAGGAAGACGCCATGCTGACCGTTGCCGGCGATTATCCCGACACCGTCTTCGCAGGCCTCACCAACGAAGGCTCCATGAGAGACTCCCTGCCCAACACCGTCAACGCGTTCCCGAACATCTTCGAAGGCCGCTACCTCGAAGGCGTCATCGCCGGCTGCAAGCTGCAGCAGATGATCGACGAAGGCCAGATCGCTCCCGAAGAAGCCGTCATCGGCTATGTCGGCGCCTACACCTTCGCCGAAGTTATCTCCGGCTACACCAGCTTCTACCTCGGCGCCAAGAGCGTCTGCGAATCCGCTACCATGAAGGTCGAATTCATCGGCTCCTGGGGTGACCCGACCATGGAAGCCAACACCGCGCAGGACCTGATCGACAAGGGCTGCGTGCTGATCTCCCAGCACTCCGACTCCACGACTCCCGCGACCACCGCGCAGAGCAACGG
>JAFZRG010000149.1 GCA_017619985.1 Bacillota bacterium
TCCTATTCGTTCGCGAGTTTTCCGAGCGCGTGCGCCAGATCTTTCGTCGCGTCGTACAGTCCGTCGTAGACGGCCTGGTACTTTTCATAAACTGCATGCGCTGCGGGGTCAGGTACATAAGTCTCCCCTGCCCGGATGATGTCCGTCAGCGAAGCGTAGTCCTCGAATCCCTCGTATTTCACGCCCAGCGCTGCCATGAGCGCGTCGCCGTAGCAGGCGCCGACCGTGACCTGCGGCACCGCGATCTCCTTGCCGAGGATATCCGCGATGATCTGCATCCACAGCGGATTCTGCGCCCCGCCGCCCGCGGCGATGATGCGGTCGATCTTCACCTCGGGATGCGTCTCCATGATGCGGATCTGCTGGTTGATGGAAAAGCCGACGGCTTCAAGCACGCTTCTGTACATATGAGCCCGCGTGTGCTGCAGGGTCAGTCCGAAGAACATGCCCCGCGCGTCCGGATCGTTCACGGGAGTCCTTTCGCCCGCGAAATACGGCAGCGTGATCAGTCCGTCGCTTCCGGGCGGGATGTCCGCTACCCCTTCCATCATGCGCTGATAGGCGTTTTCGCCGCCTGCCAGTTCTTCTGCGACCGCATCCGGGAACAGTTCGTCGCGGAACCACTTCGTCAGGCTGCCCGAAGTGTTCGTCCCGGCGGAGATATCGCACAGCCCCGGGACGATGAACTGTTCTCTCCAGAGCCGCTCGTCGTCGACCAGCGTATCCGTACCGAGGATCATGTAGACCGATGACCCGAGCTGCAGCACCATCTGTCCGCTCTTCACGACGCCGCAGCTGATCGCCTCGGCGCCGGAGTCGTCCGTGCCGGTGATGACGGGCGTGCCTTCGGCAAGGCCCGTTTCCGCCGCCGCCTGCGCCGTCACCGTGCCCACGACGTCCGCTGCTTCGCGGATCTCTGCCAGCTGGTCGGGCCGGCAGACAGGCGCGCACAGCTCGGGAACGGGCTGCCAGGTCTTCTGATCGTACAGCGGGTTGAAGCTCGCCAGACCGAGGAAGCGGTCCACGACGTACTTCCCCGTCAGTTTCGCGGTGATGTAGCTCGATCCGGTCAGGAACTTGTGCGTCTTCGCGTAGACGTCCGGTTCCTTGCGCTTGATCCACAGGATCTTCGGCATCACGTCGCTCGAACATAACGGCCGTCCGTACCACTTCAGGATCTGCTCCTCGCCGTACAGTTCCGTCAGTTCCGCCATCTCATCCGTCGCGCGGGCGTCGATCCCGTAGAGGATGGCCTTGCGCAGCGGCCTGCAATTCTCGTCGACCGGCAGGCAGTCCGCGCCGAGCGCGGAGATGCCGACGGCTTTGATATCCTTCGGGTCCACGCCGCTCTTCGCGAGCAGCGCGTTGCTGATGATGCACAGATCGCCCCACCAGTCGCGTTCCGCGTCATGTTCGTAGTGACCCGGCTGCGGATTCTCCATGCTGTGCTCCGTGCTGTGCAGAGCGATGATCTCTCCCCGCTCGTCCATCAGCGCGCCCTTGCTGGAATTGGTGCCGGTGTCTATTCCCATGAAGTATGCTTTTGCCATGGCCTTCTCCTTACAGGGTCTTCCGGTATTCGTAAACGACTTCCATGAATTCCTTCACGCGCGCGATATCCACGCGCACGTTCTGGTGGTCGCTGTCCTCGATCTTTCCGCCTTCCTTGAAATACGTCCCCACGACAGCCGCGTCGCCGATCTCAAGTTTGCGGACGATGGTGTCCGGGCGGCAGCCGGTGTTGCACAGGACGACGACGTCCGGGTTCGCCTTCTTGACCGAAGCGATAAGCGCCTCGTCCACGTCCAGCCCCGCCGCGTTGGCGGAGATGCACAGCCCGTCGGGCATGGCTTTGGCCATGGTGGAGGCCGCGATATCGGCCAGCGGACGCGTGTCGAGATTGCGGTCGGACTCTGGGTTGATGAAATACAGCATCTTCAGGTCGTCGAGGGGCAGCGCCGCCTTTCTCCGCAGCAGCGCGGAGAAATCGTTGTTGTACCAGCCGCCGTCGCCCACGTAGACGCCGGAGAACGTGCCGCGCACGTAATCCGCGCCGACCGCTGCGGCGAGTTCGAGGCAGGCCGCGCCGTCGGAGATGGCATCCACGCCGAACGGAACGCGGATCTCGGGCTTCAGGTTCCCGATGACGTAGGCCATCGCTGCGGGGGTCACGATATCCATTTTCCGCTGATAGGGAAAACTGAATTCGTTGGAAAAGATGATGCCGTCCACACCGCCGTCCTGCAGCGCGTGCAGGTCTGCGCGGGCGTGCTCCACGATCTCGTCGGGAGACGTTCCTCTGCGGAAGCGCGGGTCACCCGGAAGCGAATCGAGATGAAGCATCGCTATGATAGGCTTTTTGACGCCGAAAAGTTGTTCAGTCCAAAGCATAGAACATGTCCTTTCTCCGTCCGTACAGTTGACGGATCTTTGGGTTTAGCCTATCATTTTGGTATCGGATTTGCAACAGAAAAGGAGACTGCCATGAAGATCGGAATGTTTACCTGCGGCTACCAGCGCAACCCGCTGGAGCACGTTTTCCAGGACGCGAAGGAATTCGGCTACGATTACGTCGAACTGTACGGCGCCAGGCCGCACGCCTACGGCCCGGACCTTAAAGCCGGCGATATCAAAGAGGTGCGCAGCCTGATCGACCGCTATGAGATGCCCGTCGTGGGCTACGTGCCCGAGCACAATCTCTATCCGTACAATTACATGATAGGATCCGAAGCGCAGCGCCTGGACGCGGTCGCCTATCTGAAACTCTGTCTGGACATGGCGAAGGAGATGGGCGCCTCCTTCATGATGACCAGCCCTGCCAACGGCGGCTACCTCGCCACGTACGACGAACTGTGGCCGCGCCTGGAGAAGACGATAAGAGAACTGGCCGACTATGCCGCGAAGCTCGAAGTCAAGCTCGTCGTCGAGCCGCTGACCCCGTATGAATCCAACTTCTTCACGCGGGCCAACGACCTCGTGGAACTGTTCCGCCGCATCGACAACCCCTGGATCGTCGGCATGTGCGACGTCGTGCCGCCCTTCGTGCAGCACGAGAGCATCATGGCGTATTTCGACAAGCTCGGCGACAAGATGGACCACCTGCACCTCATCGACGGCGAACAGGGCACCGACAGCCA
>JAFZRG010000150.1 GCA_017619985.1 Bacillota bacterium
ACGTAGTCCTTGTTCATTTCGTTCAGTATGGAAGAACGCAGCAGTTTTGCGGTCTTTGCGGATTTGGGGATGGAGATGGCGAGCGCCGGGAACAGCATGTAGCGGATGGCGCCCCAGAAGCTCTGGCTGAACGGCACGTAGGCCCCCGGCGTGAACCACCGGAGGATCAGGCCGAACAGGTAGGTGAACAGCATGCCCAGGAAGAAGGGCGGAACGGCCATGAAGATCTGGTTGAGCACGATGCCCGTGCGTTCGAGATGGCTTCCCTGGAAGCGCGCCAGCAGGATGCCCATGGGGATGGAGAACAGCATAACAAGAAACCAGGACAGCAGCGACAGAGCCGCTGTGACCTGGATCTTACCGTGCATGACTTCTTTGACGGGCATGAAATAACTGTAGCTGATGCCCGGGTCACCGGAAAGGAGACCCTTCAGCCACTCGAAATACCGGACGAAGATATTGCCGTTCAGGCCGAGCTGCTCGCGCAGCGCTTCGGCGCGTTCCGGCGTGTAGTCCGTCCCCAGGAGGGTCGTGACCGGATCTCCCGGGATGATCTGGAATGCCAGGAAGGCGAGGAGCGAGATCAGGATCAGAGAAACGATCAGCACCCCCGTCTTTTTCAGTACGTAAGTCACTTTTTCTTCCCGGTGCGGTTATTTGACCCTGTAGATCCTGGACAGATCCAGAACGTACAGGGGGTAGAACTCGAATCCGCCCAGGTCCTTCGCCATGGCGGTGAACGAAGCGCCGTCCTGGATGTAGACGTTGGCGGCCTGCTCCGTGAGGATGGTCTCGCACTGTTTGAACAGCTTCGTCTGCTCCGCGTCGTCCGTGGTGGAGACAGCAGCGGTGTAGGCTTCATCGTATTCGGCATTGCTGAAGTTGATGAAGTTCTTGGAGCTGCTGCTCTGGAATCTGGCGAGCATGTCGGAAGCCGCGACGCCGTGGGCGTCCATGCCGATGACGGTCGCTTCGAACTTCCTGCCCTGATAGGCTTCGGAATACCAGGTGGCCCATTCGACCTTGTCGACCTTCGCCGTGACGCCGATGGGCTGGAGCAGCTGCTCGATCACCTGCGCGACGTCGACGTGGCTCTGCATGCTGGAGGGCACGGTGATGGTGAATTCGAATCCGTTCGGATAGCCGGCTTCCGCCAGCAGAGCCTTGGCCTTGTCGATGTCTTTCGTGTAATAATCCGTCAGCTCCGGCATGAAGTACTTGCCGAAGGCGGGGAACATGCTGCTGCCCACGGCGCTGCCGTGACCGTCGGAAGCCAGATCGATGACTTCGTGCTTGTCGATGGCATAGCACAGCGCCTGACGCACGCGCACGTCGTCGAAAGGTTTGACCGCGTTATTGAGATAGAGGGCCTGCACGATGTTGCTGCTTCCCTCCAGGATGTTCATGTTCGTGAGCGTGGGGATCTGGCTGGCATCGAGCCGGACAGCCATGTCGAGAGAGCCGGAACGCAGGGCCATGACCAGGGCTTCGGGGTTCTCGATGATCTTGAGCGTGACCTTGTCCAGATGCGCCGGTTCGCCCCAGTAATCGCCGAACTTCTCCAGGACGATGTTGTCCTGCACGACGCGGGAGACGAACTTGAACGGACCCGTGCCGATGACTTCGGACAGGGGATCGTGACCCTCGGGGATGATGGCCGTCGTGATGTGGGCCAGGAATTCCGTATCGGGCTTCTTCAGGTCGATGACGATGGTGGAATCGTCCGTTTTCGTGACCGCGGCGATGTTTGCCACGTCGGACACGAGCGGTTCGCCGGTCTCGAGGCCTGCGGCTCTCGACAGGGACCAGACGACGTCGTCCGCCGTGACGTCCTTGCCGTTGTGGAACTTCACGCCCGCGCGGAGCTTGAAGGTGTACTGGTCCGCACCGCTGTTCACGGAATAGCTCTCCGCGATCGCCGGCACCAGATTGCCGTCGCTGTCGGGCTTGACGAGTCCCTCGAAAATGTTGAACAGGATCTCTCTGGTCGCCGCCGAAGAGGAGGACATGTGCGGGTCGAGGCTCGCGTCGAGGTCGTTGTAAAGACCGACGGTGATCTCGCCGCCTTCAGCCGGCTCCCCGGCTTCCGGGGAAGGATTCGTGCCGGGATCTGTGCCCGGGTCAGGCTTGTTGCCCGTGCATGCGCTCAGCGCAAACATCATAGCGAGGGCCAGCAGCAATGCGATGCATCTTTTTTTCATGACGGTCTCTCCTTTAAGTCCTTAATCTTCGATCCTGGTGAAGCCGTAAGTTTCGTAGATGTCCTTGACTTCATCGCTCATCATGAAGAGGATAAACTGTTCGGATTCATAGGGAATGCCTGTGGCGCGGCAGACCGCCGCGGTGAACGTCGTCGTATAGACTTCGCCTTCCGCAACTTCTTCCTGCGCATATTTCTCGTTGCCCGGTCCGACCGCGAAGTCTTTGCGGGTCTCCGGAACGATCTTGTCGTTGTGGTTCGGGTTCTGTTCCTCGCTGCATTCCGCGTCCAGCCAGTCCATGAAGCGCACGTCGTCGGACACGTAGATGTCGCAGGGCGTTCCGGCTTCGATCTTGGCTGCCAGGATGGCGCCTTCGTCGTACGTGACGCGCATGGAAGCTCTCGGTGCATAGGAAGCGTAGCGGTTGATCATGTCGGACATGAAGGCGAGCATCTCTTCCGGCACGAAGATGTCCAGAACGAATTCCTCGTTCGGGTTCGCGGGCTGCCAGGTGAGCTTCTGCTGCTTCTTGCATGCGGCAGCCGTGAAGACGAGGCATACGGCCAGCAGCAGTGCGAGAAATCTTTTATATTTCATAGAGTCTTGACCTCCGGATATGTTTCGGATATTTCGTATATTCTTGATGAAAATCACCGCGGGCGTCTTGTGAAAAAACAGCGGACGCAGTACAATAATGCAGTAACTTTCGCAGAGATATACAACCTATTTTATACCATAAAATCTGAAAGGTATTCAAGTCTTATGATAAAAAAACTGGCAGGGTGCATCAGACAGTACAGGCTTCTGACCATCCTCACGCCGATCTGCATGATCCTGGAAGTGGTCATGGAAGTGCTCATACCATACTATATGGCGGACCTGGTGGACTACGGCATCGAGCTGGGCGACATGGCGTACATCCGCGCGGTCGGCGCGAAGCTCATCGTGTTCGCGCTGCTGTCTCTGACGTTCGGCATCCTGGGCGGGCTTTTCGCGTCCCGCGCTTCCGCCGGCTTCGCCAGCAATCTGCAGCACGACATGTACTACCGCATCCAGGAGTTCTCGTTCTCGAACATCGATAAATTCTCGACGGCAGGCCTCGTGACCCGCATGACGACGGACGTCACGAACGTGCAGCAGGCGTTCATGATGCTGACGCGCATGGCCTTCCGCTCCCCGTGCACGCTCGTGTTCGCGCTCGTCATGGCGTTCCGCAGGAGCGCGAGCCTTTCGCTCGTTTTCGTCGCGGTGCTGCCGCTGCTGGCGCTCGGCCTCGGCCTTATCATGACCCACGCGTTCCCCATCATGGAGAAGGTCTTCACCATCTACGACAAGCTGAACGCCGTCGTGCAGGAGAACCTGCGCGGCATCCGCGTCGTGAAGGCGTTCGTGCGCGAAGAAGAGGAGAAGGAGAAGTTCCAGAACGTTTCCGGCGACCTGTACCGCACGTTCGTGAGCGCAGAGCGCATCATCGCGTTCAACGGGCCGCTGATGCAGACGAGCATGTACATCTGCATGCTGCTGATCTCCTGGTTCGGCGCGAAGCTGGTCGTGTCGAAGACCATGTCCACCGGCGAGCTCATGGCGGTCATGACCTATGTGCAGCAGATCCTGATGAGCCTCATGATGCTCTCCATGATCATCATCATGCTGACGATCGCGAAAGCCGCCGCGCAGCGCATCTGCGCGGTGCTGGACGAACAGCCCGACATCGTGAGCCCGGAGAACGCCGTCACGGAGGTTCCGGACGGTTCCGTGCGCTTCGAAGGCGTTTCGTTCGGCTACGGCAGCAACAAGCACATCCTGAAGGACATCACGTTCGACGTGGCGGCAGGCGAGACCATCGGCATCATCGGCGGTACGGGCTCAGGCAAATCCAGCATGGTGCAGCTCATCCCGCGCCTGTACGACGTGCGCAAGGGCAGCGTGAAGGTCGGCGGCACTGACGTGCGCGGCTACGATCTGAACGCGCTGCGCGGCAGCGTCGCCATGGTGCTGCAGAAGAACGTGCTGTTCGCGGGCACCATCAAGGAGAACATCCGCTGGGGCAAGCAGGACGCGACGGACGAAGAGATCGAACGCGCCTGCCGGCTCGCGCAGGCGGACGAGTTCATCCAGAGTTTCCCGGAAAAATACGATACGTTCATCGAGCAGGGAGGCAGCAACGTCTCCGGCGGCCAGCGCCAGAGGCTCTGTATCGCCCGCGCCCTGATCGCGAAGCCGAAGATCCTCATCCTCGACGACTCGACGAGCGCCGTGGACACCCACACCGAAAGCCTCATCCGCAGCGGCTTCGCTTCGGATATCCCCGATACGACCATCTTCATCATCGCGCAGCGCATCAGCTCCGTGAAGGATGCGGACCGCATCATCGTTCTGGACGACGGACGCATCTCCGGCATCGGCACGCATGAAGAACTCATGGCAGACAACGCCATCTATCAGGAAGTATATGAATCCCAGACGAAGGGAGGTGACTTCGATGAGCCAGGACAGCAGTAACCGTCAGGCGCAGCCTGCAGGCGGCGGAGGTCCCGGACGCGGCGGCAACGCGGCGGCGCAGGGCCGCATCCGCATCGAAAAGGGCAGCGGCAAGACCGCGAAGCGCCTTCTCTCCTATATCGGCAAGGGTCACAGCATCCCGTTCGTCCTGGCGCTCGTCTGCATCGGACTGGACGCGTTCATCAGCACGAAGGCGTCCCTGTTCCTGGGCGTGGTCATCGACGACTACATCAAACCCATGGAAGAAGCCGGGTCGCGCGACTTCTCCGGTTTGCTGCACGCCATCCTCATGATGGCCTGCCTGTATCTGGCGGGCGTGCTCTGCATCCTCGCCTACAACCAGCTGATGATACGGGTCTCGCACGGCGTGCTGTACTCGATCCGCGGCGAACTGTTCTCGAAGATGCAGGAGCTGCCGATCCGATACTTCGACACGCACCCGTACGGAGACACGATGAGCCGGTTCACGAACGACACCGACTCCATGCGCCAGATGCTGTCGCAGACGGTGCCGCAGGTGTTCTCCGCCATTCTGACGGTCACGTTCGTGTTCATCGCGATGGTGCGGCTCAGCCTGGCGCTCACCGGCGTCGAGATCCTCGTGGTCATCGTGATGTACCTGATCACCATGACCGTGGGCGGCATGTCCGCGAAGTATTTCAAGACCCGCTCGAAGTCGCTCGGCGCGATGAACGCTTACATCGAAGAGATGATCAACGGCCAGAAGGTCGTGAAGGTATTCTGCCACGAGGACGAGGCCAAGGCCGGTTTCGACGTCAAGAACGACGATCTGAGGGTCCAGACGACCCGGGCCAACAGCTATTCCAACATCCTCGGGCCCATCATGAACAACATCGGCAACATCCAGTACGTGGTGATCGCCATCGTAGGCGGCGCCATCGCGATCAGCGGCAGGTTCAGCCTGACCCTCGGCGCGCTGGCCTCGTTCCTGGTGCTTTCCAAGAACTTCAGCCGCCCGGTGTCCATGATCTCGCAGCAGATCAACTCCATCGTCATGGCGCTCGCAGGCGCGCAGCGCGTGTTCGATCTGATGGATGAGAAGCCCGAGGTGGACGAGGGCAAAGTGACCCTGGTCAACGTCGCCATCGCGGAAGACGGCTCCATGACGGAGACCGAAGAGCGCACCGAACACTGGGCCTGGAAACTGCCTTCGGAAGACGCGGACGGGCATCCCCGCTATGTAAAGCTGGCGGGCGACGTGCGCATGAGCAGCGTGGACTTCGGCTACGTGGAGGGCAAGACTGTCCTGCACGACATCTCGCTGTTCGCCAAACCCGGCCAGAAGATCGCCTTCGTCGGGTCCACAGGCGCGGGCAAGACCACGATCACGAATCTGATCAACCGCTTTTACGACATCGAGGACGGCAAGATCCGCTACGACGGCATCAACATCAACGACATCCGCAAGGATGACCTGAGAAGATCCCTGGGTATGGTGCTGCAGGAGACGAACCTGTTCACAGGCACCATCATGGACAATATCCGCTACGGCCGTCCGGACGCGACGGACGAGGAGGTCTACGCAGCGGCGAAGCTGGCGAACGCGGACTATTTCATCTCGCGCCTGCCGGAAGGCTATCAGACCGTCATCTCCGGCACCGGCAGCCAGCTTTCGCAGGGCCAGTGCCAGCTTCTGTCCATCGCGCGCTGCGCCGTGGCCGATCCGCCGGTCATGATCCTGGACGAGGCGACGAGCAGCGTCGATACGCGTACGGAGAGCTTGATCCAGAAGGGCATGGACAAACTGATGGAGGGCCGCACGGTGTTCGTCATCGCGCACCGCCTGTCGACCATCCAGAACTCGAACGCCATCATGGTCATGGAGCACGGCCGCATCATCGAGCGCGGCGACCACGAAGAGCTGATGGCCCTGAAAGGACGGTATTACCAGCTGTATACGGGCAATCAGATCGCGGAAGCGTAAAAGACAACAAAAAGAACGGGCGTGTAAAGCCCGTTCTTTTTATGCGGTAAATGCGTCTATTTTTCCGGGAAGTATTCGTCCAGCAGTTTCTCCGCGAGATAGCGCTCCTCGTTCGAGCGCATGATGAGCATCGTGATGAGCAGGAAGAGCTCGGAGATGTCGTCGTCGCTGCCGCGGTCGGCGAGGAATTTCTTGTTGCTGCGGATGCGTTCTTTCAGCCAGGCGCTGAAGTCCTCCTCCGACTCGCGGACCGCAGACAGGATCTCCTTATAATAAGCCTGCATGTCTACGCTGTCGTCCCAGGCGGAATCATAGTTGGCGAGGATGGGTCTCATCAGGCGCTGCACCTGGTCCATGGAGAAGCAGTCTTTCAGGTAGTAGACCAGCAGCATGAAGATGCAGTGATCTTTCGTGTAACGCTTTCCCTCCGGGCCGGGGATCATCTTGTGCTTCGTGTAATTCGACACGATCCCCTTCGTGATCGGGCCTTTCCCGTCCTTTTCGTACAGCGGCAGCTCCCCGTTCAGGCAGCTGACCATCTGGTCGATGTACAGGTCGATCGCGGGAATGCTCTTTCCGTCCGCCAGTCCTTTTTTCTGATATTCGAGCGCCAGTTTCTCGGCAAATTGTTCGTAACGCATCCGGCGTCCTCCAACAGTATAAGTTATCTTTTATCTTATTATATGATCCTGAAAACGATAAGGCAAGAGGCAACTTTCATTGACTATGATGGCTTACAATAATATAATTACTATATATGCACTTTTCGGGGTCCGCCCGCACAAAATCTTGTGGAAAGCGGAACCGGGATCAGAGATCGAACGATAGGGAGGACAACATGAAGAACAGAAAATCCTGGGTCATCCTGCTGACTGCCGCAGTGCTGGCGATCAGCTGCTTCGCGGCCGTTTTCGCGGACGACGCGGTGCCCGGAACGGCGGCAGATCCCGTCGTGAGCAAGAGTTATATGGATGCGCAGATCGACATCCTGAAGACGCAGATCAGCTCGCTGCAGGAGCAGATCGACAAACTGGAGGAATCCGGCGGAGGCGGCACGCCTTCGACCCCGGATACGCCGGCGACGCCGGCGGAAGCGCCGAAGTTCGAAGTCGTCAAGGTGGAGGCAGGCAAGAGCGTCATCGGCTCCGCCAGCACGGAGATCATCCTCAGAAGCGGCAAAGCGACCGCCATCGCAGGCAAATCCGGCGGCGTTTCGGACGTCACGGAGGGCGCCGACCTGGCGCAGGATGCGGACGTCACGAAGAACCACCTGCTGATCATCCCCGTGGACGACGGCAGAGGCATCCTGTGCACGTCTGTCTGCTACGTGATGATCAAGGGGGATTACACGCTGAAGTAGCGTGACTGTAAACCAGAAAGGGTATTCGGCATTTTATGAAGGGGAACAAACGACCGGCCGCTCTCATCCTGGCGATCCTGCTGGCCTGCCTGTGCGCAACGCCTGCGGAAAACGTCTTCGCGGCGTCCGGCCTGACGGAGCTGCGGTCGGAGATCGTGGAACTGAACGACCAGCTGACGCTGGTCAAACGGATCAATTACAACACCTCCAACGCGGAGAACGCGGTGGAGCATTATTTCGAATATGAACCGGGCGGAAACGTTCTGCCTCTGGTCAGTTACGGCGGCAGCATCAAAGGCGCTGTTTCCGCGACCCGCATCTTTTCGGGCGAAGCGGAGAACGGCGTGACGGTCGCGGGCCTCGCGAACGGAGGCTTTTTCGTCATGTCCACGGGCGTCGCGCTCGGCCCGGTCATCCGGGACGGTATCGTGCGCACGGGCGGCTACGGCGAATCCATGATCGCGTTCAAAGAAGACGGCTCCGTCCTCATCGGGGATCCGGCGCTGAACATCCGGCTGTCTTTCACGGACCAGGACGTCCATTACGGAAAGACGAATTTCAACAAGACGCTGACCGAAAGCAACGGCATCTGCGCTTTCACCCCGGATTTCGGCGAAACGAACGGCGCGACGCTCGACGCGTTCACGGTCTACGTGCGCATCGAAAGCGGCAGCGCAAGACTGGGCGAAACGATAGAGGGCGTCGTGGAACGTTCGGAGGACGCGACGGAGAAATCGCCTCTGCAGGAAGGCTATCTCGTCCTTTCCATCGCGCAGGAGACGCCGTATAAGACGGCTTTGGAACAGATGCAGGCTCTGCAACCGGACGACCGTGTCGCGCTGAGCTTCCAGGCCTCTGTTGAGTTTGCGGACGCGCAGCATGCGCTGGGTTTTGAGAGCTGGCTGGTGCAGGACGGCAGCGCCGTATCCGGGCTGGACAGCGCGACCCGCGCGCCGCGCACGGCTGCGGGGGTCAAAGCGGACGGAGGCTTCCTCCTCTATACCGTGGACGGCCGGCAGAAGGGCTATTCCATGGGGCTGACCGCCGTGGAACTGGCGCAGCGCATGCTGGAGCTGGGATGCGTGCAGGCGGTCAACCTGGACGGCGGCGCTTCCACGCAGCTGTTTGCGGTCTATCCCGGATTCGAACGCGAGATGCAGATCAACAGGGACTCTGACGCAACGTATCTGCGCAGCTGCGCCAATTACGTGTGCTTCGCGAATTTCAACGAGCAGGACGGCATACCCGCGCACCTGCACGTGTATCCGTTCGACGAATACGTGCTGTGCGGCACATCCGTTCCGGTCTACGCGAAGGCGACGGACAGCGGCTGGTTCACCTGCGCCCTGCCCGAAGACGTCACGTATTCCTGCGATGAGATGGGGACCGTCGAGGACAATGTCTACACGGCGGGCAGCGAATCCGGCACCGGCCTGATCTACGCGAGCGGCGGCGGCCTTACCGGCTCCATGAGGATCTATCTCGTCGCTGACCCGGACAGCATCACCGCGTACGCGGACGGCAGGCAGACCGTCTTCCTGCGTGCCGGACTGGACAAGTCCTACCAGCTGAGCGCGAAGGCCTCCTACAGAGGCCAGGAACTGCGTTCGAGCGCAGCCTGCTACACCTGGACCGTGGAAGGCGATATCGGCACGATAGACGAGAACGGCGTGTTCACGGCGGCAGGCGAGCACGGGCAGACCGGAAAGATCATCGTGAGCGCCGGCAATACGACGCAGACGGTCGAGGTCACGCTGCAGCAGACGCTTCCCGTGAAGGACCTGCAGTCCTGGATCCGCGAGATCGTCGATCTTCTCATCGAGAATCTGGAAGAATAAACATATGCGCATCATGCTCTTTGCGGCCGGCGGCGACATCGGCGGCGGAAAAACCCATATCCTTTCCCTGGCGAAAGAACTGGCGAAGGATAACGACCTGAGGCTCGTTTCCTTCCGCCGGGGCGTTTTGTCGCAGGAAGGCATGGACATGGGCATCGACACCGTGGACACCGGCGGAAACAACGGCATCTTCCGTTCCATCCGTCTGGCGTTCGAACAGGCGAAAGCGTTCCAACCGGACGTCATCCACTGCCACGGCGCGAAGGGCAACATGATGGGCATCCTGGTGAAGTGGTTCCTGCACATCCCCGTCATGACGACCGTCCACTCCGACCCGGACCTGGACTATCTGGGCGCGCCTCTGCGCAACGCCACGAACGGCAATATCAACCGCTTCTGCCTGCGCCATATGGACTACCACGTGGCCGTCGCGGACCGCATGCGTGAACTGCTCATCCAGCGCGGATTCGACGCGCAGAACATCTTCGCGGTGTATAACGGACTGGATTTCTCCGGCAGCGAGACCGGACCCCGGCCGCTCAAGGACGAGTCCGAGCCCATCACCGTGGGCATCGCGGCCCGTCTCAACCCGGTCAAGGATATCTCGACCCTGCTGCGCGCTTTCGCGAAGGCTTACGCGCAGGATCCCAGGCTCCGCCTGTCCATCGCCGGCAGCGGCGAGGAGGAGAAGAGCCTGAAGGCGCTGGCGAAGGACCTCGGCATCGAGAGCGTGACCACGTTCGAAGGCTGGATCAGCGATATCAAGGACTATTTCCGGCACGTGGACATCAACGTGCTGTCGTCCCTGTCCGAGACGTTCCCGTATTCGCTGCTCGAAGGCGCTTACGTGCACTGCCCGGCTATCGCGAGCAACGTGGGAGGCATCCCGTATCTGGTCCAGAGCGAAAAGACCGGCCTGCTGTTCGAGGCAGGGGACGCGGATGCGTTCGCGGACTGCATCCTGCGCCTGTCGCGCGACCCGCAGCTGCGGTCGAGGCTGGCGGAGAATCTGTATGAAAAAGCCCGCACCGAGTTTTCTCTCGAGCGGATGAAGACCGACCAGGAAGCCATCTACCGCACGCTCATCCATCGAAGCGAAATGCAGAAGAAAGGCCGCTACGGCGCCATCCTCTGCGGCGCCTACGGCAAGGGCAACGCGGGCGACGACGCCATCCTGCGCGCCATACTCTCCAGCTTGAAGGCCATCGATCCGGACATGCCGTTTTACGTCATGTCGCGCGATCCTGTGGAGACCAGCATGAAGGAACGCGTCGGGTCGTTCTATATCTTCAACCTGAGAAAATTCTTCAAATATCTGCATAAGACCAGCCTGTTCGTGTCCGGCGGCGGCACGCTCATCCAGGACGTCACGTCGTCCCGGTCGCTGTACTTCTATCTGTTTACGCTGCTGGCCGCCAAATGGAGCGGCAGC
>JAFZRG010000015.1 GCA_017619985.1 Bacillota bacterium
AAAGATATCTGTAAACCCGTTGGGCTCGAACTTCTCGTTCATGGGCGGATAGTGCAGAACACCTATCATTTCAGGCTTTGTGCCGGTTTCCGCCTCATATGCTGCAGCCAGTTTCTCCGCCTCGTCCGCGCTCATGCGCAGCCGCAGCACCTCCCTGCGGTAGATGCCGCCGTCTTCTTCTTCGGTATAGTCCTTCGCGCCTGGGCAGACCCAGCCGCGCGTTCCGAAGATCACGGCCCCGCCCCAACGATACGCGTCGTGCTGAAGGAAATGCAGGGTCTTCAGGTCCCTGCAGGCGTATTTCACCTTCGAGATGCCCGACCACCACAGATCATGGTTGCCCTTCAGGATCAGTTTCGTCCCGGGCAGCGCGTCGATCCAGCGAAGATCCTCCAGCGCCTCGTCCAGACGCAGCGCCCAGGAGATGTCCCCTGCGAGGATCACGAGGTCGTCCTCTTCGACGAGCCGCAGCCAGATCTCCTTCAACTTCTCTTCGTGACCTACCCAACTGCCGCCGAAGATATCCATCGGCTTTTCGATGCGCGGGTCGAACGACAGGTGCAGGTCGCCGATGGCCCAGATCCTCATGACGGGTCACCGCCTTCCGAATCGCCCGGTTCGCCCAGATTCTGGATGCCGGACAGCGTTTTCTGAATGCTGCGCGTGCGGACGCCGATCAGCTTGTCCAGTTCCGCGTTCGCCTGGTTGATCCGCTGCTGCGCGCTCGATAAAACATCCGCGAACTTGTCGAATTCGCCCTTGACCTGGCCCAGCACGCCCCAGACTTCCGTCGAGCGCTTCTGGATGGCCAGCGTGCGGAAACCCATCTGCAGGCTGTTGAGCAGCGCCGCCAGCGTGGAGGGTCCCGCGATCATGATGCGGTACTCCTTCTGGCAGATCTCCATGAGTTCCATGTTCACGACTTCGGCGTACAGGCCTTCGAACGGCAGGAACATGACCCCGAAATCGGTCGTATATGGAGGTTCCACATACTTGTCGCGGATCTCCTTTGCGGACGACCTGATGAACTGCGCCAGGCGCTTTCTCTGCGTCTCCGCGTAGACCGCGTCCGCGTTGTCGTACGCGTCCTGCAGCGCGCCGTAGATGTCGCCCGGAAACTTGGAATCGATGGGAAGATAGACAGTTCCCTCGCCGCTGCCGGGCAGTTTCACCGCGTATTCCACCCTTTCCTGGGTGTTCGGCTTCACCTGCGCATTCGCCTCGTACTGGCCGGGCGCGAGGATCTGTTCCAGGATGGCACCGAGCTGCATCTCGCCGATGACCCCGCGGCTCTTGACGTTCGTCATGAGTTTGCGGAGGTCGCCCACGTCCTGCGCCAGGCCCTGCATCTCGCCGATGCCGCGGTACACCTGATCCAGGCTGCCGCGCACCTGCGCGAACGAACGGGCCAACCGCTCGTCGAGAGAGTTCTGCAGCTTCTCGTCCACAGAGGAGCGGATCTTCTCCAGTTCTGCCGTATTGGACGTCTGCAGGGCGTTCAGACGGTTCTCGACCGTCGCCCGCAGATATTCCATGCGCCTGTCCTCTTCCTGCGCGCGGTCCGAAAGGCCGCGGTTCATCTCGGAGAATTCGGACTGCAGCGTCTGGTACATCTCCACGCGCTGCGCGCTGACGTCCCTCCGCACGGCAGTCAAAACCACCGCCAGCACGATGACTGCGACGGCCAGGATTCCCGTGATGATCGCCAGGACGATGGTAGTGGTCATAATTGCCTCCGGTTTGACATTTTATTATATCATAAATTCAGGCATAGAAAAACGGCTTTGGGATCTCCAAAGCCGTTATGGATTCTTTATACACTATTCCTCCGGGATCTCGTAGCCGAGCAGCTTCAAGACCTCGTTCGCCGTCTCTTCCGGGTCCTGACCCGTGGAGCAGACCGTGTATTCCGCGTATTTTTCGTACAGCGGCGTGCGCTCGTTGTACAGGTCCTCGAACGTCTGTCCGGGTTTGAACACGATGCCGCGGGTCTCGAGATTGGTCACGCGGCGTTCGATCTCCGGGAATTCCACGTTCAGATAGACGATGTGGCCGATCTCGGACAGGTGCTTCATGGCGTCCGGATAATAGCAGGCGCTGCCGCCGGGCGAGATGACGTAGTTCTCGTAACTCAGGCTCGCCAGGACGCGACCCTCCAGAGAAAGGAAATATTCCTTCCCCTCGGTGTCCAGGATCTCCTGGAGCGGCCGTCCTTCCGACTCGATGATGATCTTGTCGCCGTCCGCCTGCAGCAGATCGAGTTTATCGGCCAGGATACGGCCGATCGTCGTCTTGCCGCTGCCGGGCATGCCGATCAGTATGATATTTGTCTTCTTGTCTTCACTCATGATGCGCCGTTACGAGAACGCCCCAGGCACGCGAAAAGCGGTCTGGGGCGATAGATCTCAGATTGCTGTGCCGAAACTATTCTTCAGCTGCAGGTTCCTCTGCCTTTTCCGCTTCTTCTGCCTTCGCAGCCTTGGCAGCCGCGATCTCTTCCGCTGTGGGCTGAGGCAGTGTAGCCTTGATGGACAGAGAGATTCTTCTCTTTTCCTTGTCGATCTCGAGGATCTTGGCGTCGATCTCCTGGCCGATCTGCAGTTCGTCGGAGATCTTGTTGACTCTCTTATGAGCCACTTCGGAGATGTGCACCAGACCGTCCAGGCCGGGAGCCAGTTCTACGAATGCGCCGTATTCCTTGATCTGAGCGACCTTGCCCTTGACGATGTCGCCTTCGTGATAATTCTCGTCGATGACGGACCAGGGTTCGGGTGCGTTCTGCTTGAGACCCAGAGAGATCTTACCCTTTTCGGGGTTCATGCTCAGGATCTTGACGTTGACGACCTGGCCGATCTCCAGAGCTTCCTGGGGATGTCTGAGCTTGCCCCAGCTGATCTCGGAGATGTGCAGCAGACCGTCGATGCCGCCGATGTCTACGAATGCGCCGTAATCGGTGAATCTCATGACCTTGCCTTCGACGACGTCGCCGACGTTCAGGGTATCCCAGATCTCCGCGATCTTCTTATGCTTCTCTTCGGTCAGGAAAGCCTTGTGGGAGAAGACAGCCTTGTTTCTTCTCTGGTCCACTCTCGTGACCTTGACAGGAAGGGTCTTTCCGATGAACTCTTCCGCGTTCTCCACATAGTGGTCCGCCAGCTGAGACATGGGGATGAAACCGGAAACTTCCTTATATGCTGCGATAACGCCGCCCTTGACTTCCTTCAGGACGGTCACGTTCACGACTTCCTTGCTGTCCAGTGCCGCGTTGATCTCTTCCCAGTTTTCGCCGGACTGGAGCTTCTTCTTGGAAAGGAGGATGTTGCCGTCGCCGTCGTCGGTCTTGATGACCTTAGCCTGCACTTCGTCGCCTTCCTTAAATGCTGCAGTCAGTTCCTGGCCGTCTTCGAGAGTAACCTCTTCCTTGGGGAGCATGCCGTCCTTCTTGCAGCCCAGGTTTACGACCACGTAGTCGCCTGTGACCTGCACGACGGTGCCTGTGACAACTTCGCCTCTGCCGGGAAGCTTGAGGGACTTCTCGATCTCGTCCATGTAGGCGAGCATTTCGTTCATTTCTGTGTTCTGATTGAGTACTTCACTCATGTTAGCAATAACCTCCAATATTATTTGTTGCGGTGCGGACGCACTCGCTGCAACGCCTATTTTATTATATTTTTTCAAGACTTGCAATGGTAAATCGCTTAATTTTTCAATAAATACAGTATTCGGACAAGCGCCGCTGCAGATGTCGAAAAGCTTATGCGAATTCGAGCTGCTCCTGTCCCCGATCACGACCATCGCGTCGGACTGCTCCGCCAGTTTCCGGGCCGCGTCCTGGCGCTGCTTCGTCGCGCTGCAGATGGTGTCTTCGATCGCGAGATCGCTGCAGATCTGCTGTAAACGGGCGCAGCAGGCGTCGAATTTTGCGCGGGTGAGCGTCGTCTGCGCCAGCGCCGTGACGGGTCTGTCCTTCAGCACTTCTTCGAACTCCGATACCTTCTCAGGGTCGTCGCAGGCGCCGACGGCTGCATCCGTTGACCCGAGGATGCCGATGACCTCCGGATGCTTGGGATCGCCGATGACGAACACGGACCGTCCTGCCGCGCCGGCTTTGCGCGCGGCCTCGTGGATACGGTAGACGAACGGACAGGTTTCGTCGCAGATCTGTATGCCTTTCTCCTCTGCGGCCCGGTACGTGCTGTCCGGTTCACCGTGAGCACGGATGAGCACCCGGCTGCCGGGTTCGGCCTCTTCGATCGAAGCGATCGTGACCAGACCCTCCTTCTCCAGTTCCTCCGTAACGGCCTTGTTGTGGATGAGCGGCCCGAGGCAGTACAGCCTTACGCCGTCCTGCGCCGCCTTTTTCAGTTCCTGCGCAGCCGCGTCTACGGCCCGCTGTACGCCGAAGCAGAATCCCGCGTGTTCGGCGACTGTGATCGTGTGTTTCGAAAGCATTGTAAAAAAATGTTTACAAATCAAAAAAAGCAGTATATGATTAACTCACCCATATACTACCACATATATGCCAAGGAGATAAAGCAATGGAAGACAAGACGTTGGTATGTCAGGACTGTGGCAAGGAATTCATCTTTACGGCCGGCGAACAGCAGTTCTACAAGGACAAGGGTTTCGACAACGAACCGAAGAGATGCAAGGAATGCAGAGAGAAGCGTAAGGCAGCAAGAAGAGCCAGCAGAGAAGCGGCTCCTGCTGAATAGATTTCAGAAAACAGAAAAGACATCGCAAAGACCGGGCACAATGCCCGGTCTTTTCTGTATGGAAAAAGCCGGCGGTCATCCGCCGCTCCGGATCTGTCCGCGCCAACTGCGCAGAAAAGCCGCAGTTCCCTTTTCCTGTGTTACGCGGGAACTGCAGACTTCCACCAGCCGCGCAGCGATCAGTTCCCCGCTGCCCCCCAGGCCGCTGCAGAGATCGCAGAACCGTTCGCCGAAAGGTCTCGGATCTTCTGCGCCGCGGAAGAGCAGAAGACTGCATGTTCTTTCGCGGTCATAATACAGATCGCCCGGATCGAGGGAGATAAAGGCAGGATCCGCCAGCCACCGCTGCAGCTGAACGAAACCGTCCGCCGCGGATGCCAGCATTTCAAGCAGAAGGCAGAAGCTGTCCTCGATCCCGTCCGGGCAGGATAAAGCGTAATCGCGCACATGGATGAGTCCTTCCGTCTTCAGGATGATCCGCGGCCCCATAAGGTCTTCATACGATACGGCCGGCACCAGAAACGGACAGAGGCCGCTCTGCCACAGTCTGCGCATATAGGCAGGCATCACAGGCCTCCCCGGCAGAAGAAACACGGTTCGTATCCTTCCGCTTCTGCTTCGCTTCTCGGCATACTGACGTAATACTTCGTGATGCAGGGACACTCTTTCCTGTGATAGACCCTGGACCCGTCCGAAAACATGAAGACGAGGCTTCCGTAGGTCAGCGAAGACGGCTTGCATGTCTTGCAGGCGGAATATCTGCGCTTCAGCTGTTCCGTCAGGATCGCCTCCACGCTTCCTTCCTTCATGATGCGGCACCCCTCGCTGTGATACTTTTCTCCGTATTTCGGAAAGACGTACACTCTCTCGTCGTCCTGGCCGAACAGCTGCTTCGACTCGCCTTTCCACGGACGGAAGATATAAGAACGCACGGACCGTATGCCGTCCGTTCCCGGAAGGGAGAACAGCGCTTTCCGACTGCAGGAGACCGTCGCCCAGTTCAGGTGGTCGATGCTGACGTTTCCCGCGATCTGCGCTTTCTGCTCCGTCAGGAAACCGATGACGTGCACCTGAGGGCCTTCATCCCACTCCTTCGCCAGGGATACTTTCAGCGCCGCAGCAAAAGAACCGGCCTCCAGAACGTAGTCCAGTTCATCCAGTTCGGCGGCTTCCCCTGCCGCCTCCGCTTTTACGCAGGTCTCGCCCGCGGTGACGAGCGCGCGCACGAGCGTATCCTCCGTACCTGCCTGCATGATGAGGATCAGCAGCAGCCCCATGGCGATCAGGAACACGGGAAGACAGACGGCCGCGTCGACGATGAGTGACCCGCAGCGATCCTTAATGATACGCATGGATCTGCACCACGCATCCCCGCCTGCTGTCTCCGCTGATCTGCGGCAGGATGCTGCGTTTTTCAAACTGTGCGGACAAAGTGAACCCATAGCAATAATCCCGGAAAGCGAACGAAGCGCCGTCCATATAGGCTGCGTTGATCTGCATGATATCCATCAGTCTGGCAATACGGGTCTGTTCGGGAAGCAGCATCAGCAGGAGCACCGCGTAATCCCGGTATGTGCCGAAACGCCTCGATCCTATCGTGAACCCGCGGATGATCTCTACGCACCCTCCGCCGCATAAGACTGCGACTTCCCCTTTCGCCTGCCTTGCCGCGTCGATCGCCGCGAGGATCAGGACCGCCAGAGGCTGCGGGACGGCGGGACATGCCGCGGCGGCCACCGCATAGGCGGACATCTTCGCCTCATCCCGCAAATTGCGGGCAAGGTCGATGGCGGTCCTTACCTTGAACAGCGCCGTCTTCATCTCCTCTTCGTTTTCCCTGTCCGAACTCTTGCCGAACAGGACGTACTCCGTCTCCAGTCCGAGGATCGTATCGGTCCTCGTATGGATCAGATCGGAACAGACCTCGACCGTATACCGGGCCTGCAGCAGAGCGGACGGAGACAAACCGTCCTGCACTAGAGCGCTTGCCGCGTAACCCAGCAGAGACGACGACGGACGCACGCCGAGAAGCGCGGTGGGCAGTTCGTCTTTCTTGACGCTGACCAGGCTTCTTCCTCCCTCCAGACCCAGGTCCGGATCCATCGCTTCGTCATATTCCTTTTTCAGTTCCGCCGCGCTTTTCCCGCCGGACTCTTCCGAAGGCGGCAGGTCAGCCAGTTCCTGTGAAGCCTCTCTGTCCTCTCTGCTGTTCACAGGGTCGAGCAGCGAACGGAGCAGATCCGCCGCACCGGTAAGTTCCAGACCGTCCTTTGCCGTCAGCATCACGCCGAGCGCGTCGATCTGATCCGCCAGGACGTCGGTCTTCAGGCCTTCCATGCCCTCCGTGGATACGCTGCACTCCGTCAGTTTCGGACGGACGAGGTTATTCGTGCCGTTCAGGCAATGGCGGATATAGAAACTGTTCAGCGATGCAAGCTTCTGTTCGTATGAACTCAGCGCGAAGACCCCGTAACGGCGCTGCAGATCGGGCTGGTATTCCGACAGGACGGATCCGCCGGCACTCAGACAGACGTTTTCCGCTATGCTGCCCGCTGCGTATCCTTCGCAAAGTTCGCAGATGCAGAGCAGCAGAAAGACGAGCGCGGACAGGCAGATGACCACGTAGACGGATGAAAACCCCTTATTCATGGATCAGCCATACCCCTCTCATGATATTCTCCGTCGATAGGATGCGCGGATCCAGCGCTTCGCGCGCTTCCGTGCGGTGGCGCAGCGCATCCGTCTTCGTCTCTTCCATCACGCCTAGTGACAGCGAGATCACCCCGGCGATGATGATCACGACCAGCGGAAAGACCAGTGCGGCTTCGACGGCCGCGGATCCTTCCGCATCAGAAATCCGCCTTAAGAAGATCTCCGAAGACATTGTTGACGAACTTTCCGATCTTGTCCTTGAAGATGAGCCCCAGAAAGATGGCGATCGCGATCAGGATCGCGACCTGCACCAGTTCCATCCCTTCCTGTGCTCTCAGTTTTGTTTCGATGCGCACGAGCCATGCGTCCATATGGTTTCTCCTTTCTACATTTCCAGCAATGCCGGAGAGATGGCGATCACCACCATCACCAGCAGCAGAAGCATCAGCGGAAGACTCAGCTTCGTTTCGGCTTCTCTGGCCTTCGCTTTCGCGGCGTTCAGCCGGCCGCCCCACAGCTGCTGCCTCTCCCTGTCCAGTTTTTCCGCAAGTTCGCTGCCCCGCCCGCTGCAATCCAGCGCGAGCGACGCGAAACGGATGAGATCCCGCATCCCGCTCTGCCTCGCGTACACGTACAGCAGATTGACGAACGGCATGTTCGTCGCCTTGCTCTCCGCTTCCAGACGCGAAAATGAGCGGTACAGCGGGTTTTCCTGCGCTTCGTTCTCCGCGATGAGCCGTGCAAATGCCGTTTCGACGGTCAGGCCTGCGTCGAGCAGCAGGATCATCTGCATCGCCATGTTCGGGATCTCCTGTTCGAAAGCGCTTTTCTGCCGCTTCAGCCTGCGCTTTACGGTATCCGTCCGGCTGAACAGCACGGCAGCGCAAACGAAGAGACAGGACCCGAAGATCTCCCAGGGCAGCGCCTGTTTCAGCGGGTGCCACTGCGCCGCAGCGCCGGACGGACTTTCGACCGGCAGCTTCTGCTCCCGGTCCGTCAGAGATGCAGGCAGTTCTTGCAGCAAAGCACCTGCTTCCTGCCGCAGCGACCCTTTCCAATCCGCCTTCTCGTCCGGCGCAAGACGTGCTTCGAGATCGACCCTTCTGGTGTATTCGCCGGCGCTCAGGACGGCTGTGAGGGTCACGGGATCGCCCTGCTCTGCGCCGATGAGATCGACCTTCCCCTCTTCGCTGATTCTCGCCGGATCCGAGCTGCTCCAGGTGACCGTTACGAAACCGTCCTTCGATAGCAGCGGCAGTTCCAGATCGCCGCGCAGAGCCTGCAGTTTTTCCGACAGTTTTTCTTTCAGTTCCGCTTCACAGCGGTCGAACAGCGCGTTCGCTTCCGCGCGGGTCCACTCCCGTGGCGGAAGCTCTATCTGCACCTCCTGTTCAAGCGAAGCGTCTCCGTACGATAATTCCAGCACCAGATCCGCCGTCTCTGCGCCTTCGTCCGGCGCAGGCCGCATGAGCAGCGAAGTCAGATCGGACGCTGTTCTGTTCAGAACGGCAGCAAGAATGAACAGGAGCAGCCCGCCTGTGATGCAGATCAGGAGCAGACGCTGCGTGCGCTTCGCTGCATGGTCCAGTTGCCCCTGAATATCTTCCCCGGCTTCCTGCAGAAAAGCGAACGGCTCCATAGTCTGTTCGTCTTTTTCTCTCATGCGGGTAAGAAGACCTGCCAGAAACTCGCTGCCTTTTTCTACAGATCGATGTCGATGATGCGGATGCTCCACCATACGGCCCCTCCCATCGCCAGCAGGCAAAGCGTCATGATGAGCCTGCCTGCGAGCGTTTCATACAGAACGGAGATATAGTCGAACGAGACGAGGTTCAGAAACGCGAGCATGAGGAGCGGCAGGCTGATGAGCATCGCGATATCCAGCCTCTTCTGCGCCATGAGGCTTTCCGTTTCCCCGCGGAACGAAAGACGGTCCAGCAGCAGGCCCGCGCTCCTCATGCAGACGGCCTCCAGGTCTCCGCCGCACAGGCGGCAGATGCTGTAGGAGGAAGCGAACTGCGCGAT
>JAFZRG010000151.1 GCA_017619985.1 Bacillota bacterium
ACCTGTTCGGCGCTCTCTGCGCTGCCCCGCACCATGGCGCGGAACATCACCCAGAGAAAGCCGAGGATACCGCCTGCGATGCATCCGATGATGAATTTTTTGATCAGCTGGGTCACGGGATCTTCCTGCATATCCTTCAAGGTCTTCACAGCAGAGGACAGATCGTCTGTATACATATCGATCGCATCGTAATGCGCATTCTGCGCGTCACGGATCGTCTCATCGAGGATCTGTTTCGTGACCGTCGAAGTATGGATCAGCTTATGCCCGAAAGATTCCGTTACAGCAGTATTCTGCAGAGATCTCAACACGGCTTCGGCAGCGGAAGCGAGCTTTTTCGACTCTTCTTCGGACGCTGCATAGGCTTCGATCGCAATGTTGCCGTTTCCTGCATCATTGATAAAAACGACTTCCCGCAGATAACGGTCTTCCAGACCATAACCGGAAAAGACCGGCGCGTCTGCCAGATCCGTTCCGTTCCAAGCCTGCTGGTACTGCCCGATGACCCGGTTCATCGCATATTCCGTCGGATTCTGCATCGTACCGAGACTGCCGTCCAAAGGGACATCGAGATCCGAAACGGTATAATTAATCGTCGTGCTGGAGATATCATACGGATTCAGCTGCATGTAGAGGCTTTTTCCGATGTATTCCCGTTCTGCAGCGATACCGTTTTCCGCCCGCTCGATCGTCTTCTCCAGATCGCGGATCTGCCGCTCGGTCGAACTCAAAACGTTCGGATCTTTTTGTTCATCGGATCCCAGGCTGTCCAAAAAAGCGCTGCCCGCTGTAGCGATCAAGCCTATGATCAGCGCAAATATGATGATCTTCGTACCTTTTCTGACTGCCGCAGCGATCAGATCGATCAAGCTGATTTCCTGTTCCGTTCCCATTCGGAGATCTCCTTTTCTCCCAAAATTGTAAAAATCATTATATCATATGCCGAACTCTTTCCTCAACTCTGCCAGTCTTTCCTCGCTCGGTGCGAAGAAGTAATATTTCACCTTCGGCTCGGTGCCGGACGGACGGATGACGGTCTTGCTGCCGTCTTCGAATTCCGTGACGGTCGTCTCGGGCTTCGGCGCGTTCGGGTCCACGGTCACGTCGATCGTCTTGGAGAACACCGGGCCGTACTGCGCGTTGGCCTTGTCGAGCGCTTCCGCCGCGCTGCTGCCCTTCCGCCTGTAGTAGTCCGCCGCCTGGCAGAGGAGCCGCGCGCCGAGCACGCCGTCCTTGTCGCGGGCGTACAGGCCGAGGATCATGCCGTTGCTCTCTTCGAAAGCGAAGCCGAAGTCCTCCTGCGCCTTGTCCATGCCGGCCGCGATGAACTTGAACCCGACAGGCGTCTTCTCGACGACCATGCCGTGAGCCGCCGCGATGCGGTCCGCAAGCGGCGTGGAGACGAAGGACGAGATGAAAGTCTTGCCGCTCAGGTCGCGGATCTCGCAGAGATAGCTGAGCACCAGCGCGCCCTGGTCGTTGCCGGAGAGCAGGCGGTAGGACCCGTCCGCGGTCCGTACCATGGAACCGACTCTGTCGCAGTCCGGATCGGTCGCGACGATGATGTCGGGCTGCAGCTCTTCCGCGTACTGCAGCGCCAGTCTGTAGACCGCCGGGAACTCAGGGTTCGGCTGGCCTGTCGTGGTGAAGTTGCCGTCTGGCTCCGTCTGCTCGGGCACGACGAAGAGATCGTAGCCGTCCGCGGTCAGCGTTTCGGTGACGGGCCGTCTGCCGCTGCCGTTCAGCGGCGTGTAGATGACCCTGAGGGGGTCAGCGCTGCCCTGCGGCGCATCGGATGCTGTCCGCATGGCTTCGAGATAAGCCTGATAGACTTCCTCGCTTACATATTCGGGCTGCCAGCCGTCCACTTCGGGGCACTGCAGCGCTTCGTCCGGCACCTTCCGGATCTCCGCCTGCACGACGTCCGCGTCTTCGGGCAGCACCTGGCCGCCGGTCGCGCCGTACAGCTTGTAGCCGTTGTATTCCTTCGCGTTGTGGCTGGCCGTGATCATGACGCCGGCGTCCGCGTGCAGATAGCGCACCGCGAAGCTCAGCACCGGCACGGGCATGATCTCCTCGAACATGAGTGCGCGGATGCCGCAGCGTTCCAGGGTGCGGGCGGTCTCGAGCGCGAATGCGAGCGAGTTGTTGCGCGAGTCGCGCGAGATGACGACCAGCAGGTCTTTATCGGGTTTACCAGCTGTGCTCTTCAGCCAGCCGGCCACGCCCATCGTCGCCAGGCGCACGGTCTCTGTGTTCATCTGCCCCGGCTCGGGTCCCATGATGCCCCGGATGCCGGCTGTTCCGAATTTCAGTTCCATATTCCAAACTCCTTTATAAAAATCTATCCTTCCGCCGGGTTCTCTGCCCCGGATCTCAACCGTTTGAATAACATCCACGGCGCGGTGCCGAACACCTCCGCCGCTCCGGCCGCCAGCAGCGCGAACACCGGGAACAGCACCACCTGGTATCGCCCCTGCGCCTCGCTCAGCAGCAGAAGCAGTGCGTAGCCGTAGAACACGAGCCGCAGGTACGTCTCCGCCGGGCTCCGCAGGAAGATCGCGAGCACGCCGCCCAGGGCCACCAGCCCCATGACGCACATGTAATACGCGGCCGACGACTTCGTGATGCCGTGATCCGGGTCGAAGTCGAGCTCGTCCAGCTCCTCGCGGCTGACGGACCAGTCGTGGAATTCCTCGCCGGTCTGCTCTTCCCAAATCGCGACTTCGTCGTACAGCGCTTTGATCCACTGCGTGACCCCGATATCGGCCTTCCAGTCCGTCTCCATCTTGTTGCGCAGCGTCCACGGCAAGACGTCCTTGTTCTGGCGGTAGTCCTCGCGGAGCAGGTCCCACAGGCCGTCCATGACCTTGTCGTAGTCGTAATCGTATTGCTCGGCCAGTTCGTAGACCTTCATGCCCTCTTCTTCGGTCCACGTGCCGTAGCCCTTGGAATTCAGGCCGATCCACAGGAAGTGGGCGGTGGCGCTCCGGCAGACGGGCATGTCGAGATACCCTTCCAGCCAGCGGTAAGCTTTCTCTTTGACCGCGGTGGCCGCGCCGAACATCACGGCAACGGCGAGCAGCAGGCACAGCACCTGTTTTCCGAGAGCCTTCTTTCTCTTGCTCGCTTCCATGCGGGTCTCGCCGCGCTGCTTCTTATGATCCATCAGCAGGAACAGCAGGCCTGTGCCGAACGACGCGATCAGGAAGACGGGCGAGAACTGCTTGAACAGGTCCGCCGCGCCGGCAGCCAGGCCGGCCAGGATCACGAGGACGACGGTGAGGACGATGCGAAGTTTCTTTGATTCCGGCTCTTCCGCAGGTCTTGCCGTCTGCCACGCCAGGATCCCCAGATAGCTCGCCAGCAGCATGAGCAGCATCGCCAGGTGCTCATTTGTGGTCACCGACGAATAATACGACAGCGACGGCCAGAAGCACACGATCGCAGCCGCCAGCATCGCAGGCCGCTGGCGCTTCCAGACGCGCCGGGCGATCAGGTAGACGAGCAGGACGGTCGCGGCGCCGGTCAGCAGGTTGAAGTAGACCGCGTTGCGGTAGAGGTAGTCCTGGCTGCACAGGCCGTTCCACCATTCGAGCACGCGCGGGTAGAACGCCCAGTGAGTGAAGATCGCCTCTTTGATCTGCTTCACCCCTTTCGCGCTCTCCATGACCGCCGCGAAATCGTACTTCATCGTCATGTGCGTCTCGACGAGGTGGAAGCAGTGGTAGCGGTACTGGAACGCGGCGCAGCCCCACAGCGAAGCCGCCAGCCAGTCGGGGAACTTCGGCAGTTCTATCGGGATCAGGCAAAGCGCGAGCGCGCCGATGGCAGCGAAAAGCCAGGGCTTCAGCGTAAACCCTTCGTAGGCCATCGCCCCCTGCCAGCTCATCTTCAGCACGAAGAACGGCAGTACGGCGAACAGCAGCGCAAAGATCGTGTACAGCGCGATGCCAAG
>JAFZRG010000152.1 GCA_017619985.1 Bacillota bacterium
GCATCTTTTCGTCTTTCGCATATTGGAGAGCAGTCTCTTCGGTCATGCCCCACTCGTTTTCGAGCAGGCCGATGACCCGGTCATAGGTCTGCGCTGCCTTTCCATACTCGCCCATGATCTCGTAAATATCGGCGATCCCCATCAGCTCGTCCCAGAAACGCGGCCGCCTCGGCTCGTTCTCGAAAGACTTTTCGTAGAGCGCGACCGCCTTTTCGTAATCGCACTTCGCGGCGTAATATTGCGCCGCCTCGAACAGGCAGGCGAAGTCGTCCTCGTGCGCGGCGACCAGGTCCTCGATGATGCGGTCCGCCGCCGGCTCGTCGAACCGCGCGAGCGCGATATGAGCCCGGTAGACTTCGTTGATGACAGGACGGGTATCCTTCAGCGCGCTCAGCTTCGCGAGGACCGCTTCGGCCTCGTTCGCGCGGTGATCCGCCAGCAGGTTGTCGAGCAGATAGAGGTAGGACAGCCTGCTTTCGGGATTTGCGGCGGTCACTTCGCGCCAGAAACCGATCGCTTTCGTATGGTTGGACTCGTTCCAGTCCCACACCGCGTGTCCCTCCGCCTTCTGTAGGATCCACTGGCATCCCTTTTCGTCCGGGCTGCTGCGCACGGCGTCTTTCGCGAAGCGGGCCGCTTTTTCGCCGTAGCTGTTCATCCGGTGCCAGTAGAGATTCGCAAGCAGCTCCGTCGCGCGCTTTTTGTTCTGCGCGTCGGAGAGCTGCGTTTTCAGGAACTCCTCATACTCCCAGAAGATATCCTGAGGCAGTTCTTCCTCGACGTCCATGCGGTTTTCGATGCGGTTCAGGCGCTGCTCTGCGGTCAGGTCGAACAGATCGTCGATGCTGACCCCGAACACTTCCGCCAGCAGCGGCAGCGCGGTGATGTCCGGCATGGCCACAGCGTTCTCCCATTTGGAGACGGACTGCGGGCTCACGCCCATGTGTTCCGCCAGCTGCTCCTGGGTCAGCCCCGCCTTGAAGCGCAGCTGCCGGATCTTCTTTCCCAGTTCCATATCTATTTCCTCCTTGCGTGTTTTCTTCCCTTGCAAGTCCATTATACGGAGCCGGTCCGCCGGATTCAATCACGCAGATTTCAAGCCGGCTCGCCCGGCGGTGGAGAAAGGCGCAGAAAAAGACGGCCCGCCCTGCCGGGAAGACCGTCCTGTCGTAAAACCCCTTTATGGATCATCTTCGGGCAGCTGCCTTCGAAGATGCTTTATTCCTCATCCTCGTCCGGATCTTCCGCCTCCAGCTCTGCCTGGCGCTTCTTCGTCGCGCGGGCAGCGAGGCTGAGGGCGATCAGACAGAGCACGAAGACGCCGATGCCGGTGAACGCGCCTGCTGCGAGCGCTCCGACGATCTTGTCCGGGAAGTTGCGGTAGATCATGAGGAAGGTGAAGACGAAGAGGACGCCGCCCGCGATGAGCGAAGCGATCGCGTTGTTCTTCAGATTCGGCTGGATGTGGCGGTCCCAGAGTCCGTTGCGCAGGCATCTTACGAGAATGTAGACGCACAGGACCATGAACGTGACCCATTCGCCGGCCACATAACGCATGTCGCCGTGGTAGATGATCTCCTGGATCAGGATGGATGCCAGCAGCAGGATGTAGCACAGCCAGCACGCGGTATGTTCGATCTGCAGCATGATCTGCTCTTGTCTTTCGTCCAGATTGTTCTTCTTATTCTTCATCGTTCTCTTCCTCCCAGAACAGTTCGTCCAGTGTTTTTCCCAGCGCCTTGCAGATCGCGACGCACAGATTGATCGTCGGATTGTAGTCGCCCTTTTCTATGGCGTTGATCGTCTGCCGCGATACGCCGCACAGCTCAGCCAGGTCCCCCTGGGACAGGTCCTTGGCGGCGCGGGCCGCTTTCAGTTTCAGGTTCTTCATTCGTCCGCCTCGCTTCCTCTGCCGAGCTTTTTCACCAGCAGCGCGATGAACACGGCCAGGAACGTCAGTCCGGTCAGCACATTCGCGGCTCCGCCGGAGAAAGTGATCCGTCCGTCCTTCAGCAGTTCGCCTCCTGCGATCGAAGTCGCTGCGCTGATCCCGTTCAGCACGACGACGGCCGCGCAGAGCAGCATGTAGTAGTTCCCTTTTTCTCCGATCGAGAAGAACGCTTCGTGCCGGATGCAGTAGACGGCGAAGACGGCTACGCTTGCCATCAGGACCGCCATGAAGCAGACCGCCGGATCGATAAAGTCGATCTTGCCTGTTTCGTACAGCAGCATGAACGATCCCATGCCGATGAGTGTCGTCACATAAGCCGCGGCATAGCCTTTCGCCCGCAGCTGCAGCTGCATCTCGTCAAAATGCGGCTGGACTTTTCTGGTCTTCTTCATGGCCCAGACAAACACGATGATGACTGCGATCCCTACGATGACCGTTAAGATCTCTCCCATAATACTTTCCTCCCTCTGCCCTTTCCTTCGGGCTTCGTTCTGGCATTACTTTAGCACTCGCTTTACATTGTGTCAAGTATATTTTACAAATAAATTAATATTTTTTACAAAGTGTAAAATGACGCGCAAACAAAACCCCGGAGAGCCTTGCAGCTTCCGGGGTTTGAAGGATCTATCTTTACAGTTCGTGACCCGCCTCCGTCCACAGCCTCTCCGAGACCGGCGCCCAGGCGGCAGCCTTTTCGACGCACTTGTCGGAGTATTCCTTCGCGGTCTCCACGTCCGAATAGTCCGTGGATTTCGCGCCGGACTGGTCCACGATCGCGGTCAGGCGGCCGGGGTTGTCCAGCACCGGGCACGGCCGCAGCATGTTCTTGTTGAACGGCTGGTTGCGGCGGTAGCCCATGAACAGCGGGTTCTGATACGCCTCGAGCAGCGTGTGCTCGCGGATGTTCGTGTCGGAATAGTGCACGAACGCGCAGGGTTCCACGTCGCCGTTGGCGTTGATGTGCAGGTACGCCCTGCCGCCCGCGATGCAGCCGCCCACGTATTCGCCGTCGTTCCAGAAGTCCACGGTGAAGAGCGGCTTCGTGCTGCGGAACCTGCGCAGCTGGTGATACATGAATTCGCGCTGCTCGGCCGTCGCCATCAGGGAAGGAACGGCCTGCTTGCCGATGGGCATGTAGGTGAAGAACCAGGCGAACTTGGCGCCCATCTCGATCATCTTGTCGAAATAGGCTTCACTGCCGATCACGTCGCAGTTCGCGGACGTGTAGCAGCAGGAGATGCCGAACGGCAGGCGGTTCCTGCGCAGGATCTCCATGGCGCGCAGCGTATCGTCGTAGGTGCCCTCTCCTCTTCTGGCGTCGGTCGCTTCGCCGAAGCCTTCGATGGAGATCGCCGGGATGAAGTTCTGCACCCGCAGCATTTCCTTCGCGAAGTCTTCGTCGATCAGGGACGCGTTCGTGAACGCGCTGAACACGCAGTCGTTATGCTCTTCGCACAGTCTGATGATGTCCTTCTTGCGGATAAGAGGCTCCCCGCCGGTCATCAGATAGAAGTAGGTGCCGAGTTCCTTGCCCTGCGAGACGATGCTGCTCATCTCGTCATAGGTAAGGTTCATCTGGTTGCCGTACTCCGCCGCCCAGCAGCCGATGCAGTGTTTGTTGCAGGCGGACGTCGGGTCGAACAGGAGCGCCCAGGGAATGTTGCAGTCGTACTTGGCTTCGCACTCTCTCTGGCGTTCGCCGCCGAGGATGGACGCGTTGATGACGAAGTTCTCGAACAGCTTCATGCGCACGCCCTGGTCGATGTCGTTGTAGATGCTCAGGATGAGCTTCGTCCAGTTGCTGTCCGGATCCTTCAGCACGGGCTTGATCGCCTTCATGTGCTTGTCCAGCTGGCCGGTGACGTCGAAACGGTCGACCCAGTCGAGCAGCTTCGGGATATTGTTCGCGGGGTCCTTCTCCAGGTATTTGATCGCCTGCTTGATCGCAAGGGCCCTCACGCTGTCTTTGAGATTCATTTTGGTTTCCTCCTGCTTTTCAGCCTGCCTATTATATACCTTCCGCACGAAAAACTCAACCGGAGCAGGCAAGGAAGACGATGACACGAAAAAACCCCGGACGCAGGTCCGGGGCGGTGATTTCCATTTCAGCCTACTCCCACTCGCTCTTGGCAAGCGGACGTTAAACAAATTTGTTTAGGAAATGTGTTGTGTATTATTTTGGCTCTCTATTTTCTCCATCGGATAGAGGCTATCCGATTTATCGTTGCCATGATGTTGCCATTAAGATTATACCA
>JAFZRG010000153.1 GCA_017619985.1 Bacillota bacterium
AGTCCTTCGTGCCTTCTGCGGTGGTAATGCGTGTATCCTTTCTCCCGGCAGAAGTCCAAAGTGACCCGCAGCAGCCGGTTGAAGTCTTCCGGCACGATCTGGCAGCAGTCCGAAGTGATGACGGACAGGAACTGCTTCTTGCGGTGCATGCCAAGCTCCAGAGGACCGTCTTTCACCTCGTCGCCGAAGGTGTAGTCCATCTTGTTGCGGTACGCGTACACGTCCGGGCACGGTTCGATGGACTGCACGATGGACGGGTCAAGCCCCGCGGACAGAAAAAGGCCGCGTACGGCCCCTTCTTTTTCCTTTAACTGCTGCTCGTACGGCACGCCCTGATAGGTACAGCCGCCGCATTTTTCAGCGATAGGACAGATATTCATCAAAACTCTCCGTATTTCGCAAAGAATTCCTTCTTGTATTCGAGGAAACGGTCTTCCTCAATGGACCGGCGGATGTTTTCCATGGTGCTGACGAGGAAGTGCAGGTTGTGCTCGGACAGCAGCATGGACGACAGGATCTCGTTCTCACGGAACAGATGCCGCAGATAGGCTCTGGAATAGTGGCGGCAGACGTAGCAGTCGCACTCGCTGTCCAGCGGCTCGAAATCCTCGGCGTACTGCGCGTTCTTGATCTTCACTTCGCCGTGGGACGTGAGCGCAGTACCGTGCCGCGCCAGCCTCGTCGGCAGCACGCAGTCGAACATGTCGATGCCCCGCTCCACGCCCTCGAACAGGCAGTCCGGAGATCCGACGCCCATCAGATATCTGGGCTTTTCCTTCGGGAGCCAGTCCACGCAGTCGTCCAGCACGTCGTACATGAGTTCCTTCGGTTCCCCGACGGACAGGCCGCCGATAGAATAACCGGGCAGATCCATCTCCGTCACCTGCATCGCACTCTCGTAGCGCAGATCCTTGTACGTGCCGCCCTGCATGATGCCGAACAGGCTCTGCCGCTCCCAGTCATGGTGCGCCGCCTTGCACCGGGCGAGCCAGCGGGTCGTCAGCTCCAGCGAATCCTGGACATACGAACGATCCGCGGGATACGGCGCGCATTCATCGAACGCCATCATGATGTCGCTCCCCAGCGCGTTCTGGATCTCGATGCTCTTTTCGGGCGTGAACATGTGCTTGCTGCCGTCGATGTACGAGGCGAAGCGCACGCCCTCCTCCGTGATCTTGCGCAGCTTACCCAGCGAAAAGACCTGGAAACCGCCGGAATCCGTCAGGATGGCGCGGTCCCAGTTCATGAACTTGTGCAGACCGCCGGCCTTCTTCACGAGTTCGTGACCCGGCCGCAGATACAGATGATACGTGTTGCCCAGGATGATATGGGCTCCTTCTTTCCCCAGCGTCTTGACGTCCTCCGGCTTCATGGCCTTGACGGTCCCCTGCGTGCCTACGGGCATGAAAACAGGAGTCTGCACGTCGCCGTGAGGCGTATGCAGACAGCCCCTGCGGGCTTTCGTGCGGGTATCGGTCTTGTACAGGTCGAACGTTACGGCGTGTTTCATAGGATAAAGCAGGCGTCTCCGTAGGAGAAAAAGCGGTACTGCTGCTTCACGGCCTCTTCGTAGGCCGTGAGCATGCCCTCGCGGGTATACAGGGCCGAAACGAGCATCAGCAGCGTCGATTTCGGCAGGTGGAAGTTCGTGATGAGCCGGTCCACGAGTCTGAACTCATAGCCCGGATAGATGAAGATGCCCGTGGAGCCGCTGCCTGGTTTCAGCAGGCCGTCCTCCCCCGCCGCGCTCTCCATGGTGCGGCAGGCGGTCGTGCCTACGGAAACGATGCGGCCGCCCGCCGCCTTCGTCTCATTGACGATGCGGGCCGCCTCCTCGCTCACGGAATACTCTTCGAAGTGCATATGATGGTCTTCGATGCGGTCGACCTTGACCGGGCGGAACGTGCCGATGCCCACGTGCAGGGTCACGTACGCGACGCGCACGCCTTTCCCCTCCGCTTTCGCGATCAGCTCCGGCGTCCAGTGCAGGCCTGCCGTCGCGCAGGCAACGGAACCGTATTCCTTTGCGTAAACGTTCTGGTAGCGGTCCTTGTCGCTCTCCTCGGCAGCGCGCTCGATATACGGTGGCAGAGGCATGGCGCCGAGCCTGTCCAGCAAAGCCATAAAATCGCCCGAATACGCGAAGTTTACGATGCGGGTCCCCTCTTCCCCATGACCGGTGATTTCGGCCCGCAAATCGCCGTTTTCGCCGAAAATAACGGTATCTCCGGGGCGGAGTCTACGCCCCGGACGGACGAGGGTCTCCCAGGTGTCGCCTTCGATACGCCTGGACAGCAGGAATTCGATCTTCGCGCCGGTGCCTTCCTTCGTGCCGAACAGTCTGGCGGGCAGCACTTTCGAGTCGTTGAACACGAGGCAGTCGCCCGGATCGAGATAGTCCAGGACGTCGTAAAAGTGCTTATGCTCCAGTTCTCCGGTATCCCTGTGGATCACCAGGAGGCGGCAGCCGTCCCGCGTTTCGCTGGGCTGCTGCGCGATGAGCTCCGCCGGCAGATTGTAATCGAAATCGGCTACGTTCATTGGAAATCCGCGAGATCGCCGATCTCGGTCCCTTCGTAGTAGTATTGGAGGATCGCTTCGCAGTCGAAGCCGAGATCCGCCATGTTGCGCGCGCTGGTCTGGGGCATGCCTACGCCGTGGCCCCACCCGCTGCCGGCGATGTAGACGACGTCGCTCCTGACGGGGTCATCCCTCCAGCCGGCGCTCACGCTGCCTTCCGGCATGGCGACCATCGTCCCGTTCGTGATGCGGATATCCGACGCGGCGCTCTTCGCCACGTCCCCGTCCGCGCCGATCACGTAGACCGTGGACAGGTCTTCCCCGGTGGAATTGGCGCCGAGCACGTTCACCTTTGCGTCCGTCACGATCGCCTGGCCGTCCTTCGACCAGACGAACTGGGAGTCGTTGATGGCGAACATGAAGGACTTCAGGCCCAGAACGGACAGAATGGTGCTCTTCGTGAACTTTGCGGTCCCCTTCGTTCCGACGAACGTGACTTCCGCCACGGCGCCGGTGTTGTGGCGGTTCGTCACCTGGACGCTCACGACGTCGCCGATGTCCTTGCCGCGCGATTCCATCTCTTCCGTCAGTTCGTCCATCGTATAATGGACGGCCCATTTATAGTCCGAGTAGTATTCATCGACTTTGCCGCGGCAGTAATCCAGGGCGTTGACCCAGACATCCTCGCTGTTGAGCGTGGCACCGCCGCTGTAGGCATAGTAATACGCTTCTACGATCTTGCCGTCGTAGGTCAGGACCTTGCCTTCGGTCTGGCTGCAGGCATCGTCCGTGCTGTCGTGTTCGGATACGTAGCCGCGGTACACCTGGCAGTCCTGCGTGGTGCAGAGGTCGATGCCGTAATTCTTGTGCTTGTTGATGTTCCGGAACGCATAGCTCCTGGCGGCGATAGCCTGGGCCTTGAGCGCCTCGATCGGATAGGTGTAGCCCATCTCGTTCGCGACGACGCCGCGCACGTAATGCTCGATCTCGATCACGTTGGTGACGTTCAGCTTCCCGTTCGTGACCGTCGCTGTCGCGCCGTCGCGGTATCTGCTGCCGTTGATCGTGATCAGGCGGTCTTCGGGATCTTCCGCCGCGCTCATCACGATATAGCCGCCGTTGCCCATGCTGCCGAGGATCGTGTCGCCGCTTTCGTCCACCAGGGTCGCATATCCGCCGGACGGCACGATCGTCAGCGTCTTGCTGTCCGTGGTCACGTCCGTCTCTTTCCAGCCCTTATTGTTGCCTTTGACGATGAGGAAGCCGTCCGTGCTCTTCAGCGTGATCTTGTCGACCGCATCGGAGCCGTACTTCAGACCGATCCACAGATACGTGCTGTCGTAATCGGACCGCAGTTCCCGCTCAGGAGGGCTCTCCTCCTCTGCGGGTTCCGTCTGCGACGCAGGGTCCTCCGTTTCGGCCTCCCCCTCT
This sequence comes from Bacillota bacterium, assembly GCA_017619985.1. Taxonomy (GTDB): domain Bacteria; phylum Bacillota; class Clostridia; order Peptostreptococcales; family Anaerovoracaceae; genus RUG11894. Next base: position 3,952 of record JAFZRG010000153.1, read on the forward strand.
TCGCCTTCCGCGAAGACCAGACCGGCAAACAGCAGTCCGAAGACCAGCGCGACGCACAGGACCTTAGTGAATCTCTTCATGTTCGTACCCCTTATCCTTTTATTCTCCGAGAGTTAACTGTTCTTCCGCAGGCATCATGCTCTTGGGGACGTCCAGTCCCAGATGCCTGTATGCGTTGATGGACGCCATGCGGCCCTTCAGCGTGCGGTGCAGAAGACCTGCCTGCATCAGATAGGGCTCGTAAGCGTCTTCGATGGTGACTCTTTCCTCGCCGAGCGAGGCTGCGATCGTGTCGATGCCGACGGGACCGCCCTGGAACTGCTCGATGATCAGCTTCAGAATGCGGCGGTCGAGATCTTCCAGACCCAGTTCGTCGATGCCTAAAGACTTGAGCGTGCTCTCGACGATAGGAGGATCGATCTTTCCGTTCCCCAGCACCTGGGAGAAGTCGCGCACGCGCTTGAGCAGGCGGTTGGCCACGCGGGGCGTGCCTCTCGATCTGGCTGCCAGCATGCGCGTGGATTCGCCGTCGATCTCCACGTTCAGGATGCGCGCCGTGCGGCGCATGATCTGCGCCAGTTCGTCTTCACTGTACAGTTCGAACTTCGCGAGGATGCCGAAGCGGTCGCGCAGCGGTGCGGACAGGCTGCCTGCCCTCGTCGTCGCGCCGATCAGCGTAAAGTGCGGCAGTTCGAAGCGGATGGAACTGGCGCCCGGGCCCTTGCCGGTGACGATATCCAGGGCGAAGTCTTCCATGGCGGAATACAGGACTTCCTCCACGGCGCGGTTCAGGCGGTGGATCTCGTCGATGAAGAGCACGTCGCCTTCGTTCAGGTTCGTCAGGATGGCCGCGAGATCGCCGGCCCTTCCGATGGCCGGGCCGGACGTGATCCGCAGATCCACGCCCATCTCTTCGGCGATGATGCCCGCCAGCGTGGTCTTGCCCAGGCCGGGAGGCCCGTAAAAGAGCACGTGGTCCAGGGGTTCGCCCCGCATTTTACAGGCCTGGATGTAGACTTTTAAGTTATCTGTTACGTTGGTCTGACCCACGTAATCCTCGAAGCGCTTCGGGCGGATGGATCGCTCCATCAGCTCCTCGTCGCCCTGCAGATGCGCGCTGACCAGTCTTTTTTCCGTATCCATTATCTGTTCCTTAATGCCAGTTTGATGTATTCCTGCGTGGTGAGGGTCTCATCCGTGACCCCCGCCAGGGCTGTCATGGCCTCGGTCTTGGAGAAGCCGAGCGCTACCAGGGCCGAAATGGCCATATCCTTATTGCTTCCCGGGGTCACGCTCTGGACCGCACCTGCCGGAACGTCGAGGTCTTCCGGGGTCCCCACCTTGTCCTTCAGTTTGACGACCACCATCTGCGCGGTCTTCTTGCCGACGCCGTTGGCCCTCGTGATGGATGCCACGTCCTCGAACGCGATGGCGCGCTTGAGCTCGCGCAGCGGCAGCGCGGACAGGATGGCCATGGCGGCTTTCGCGCCGACGCCGGGCACCGTCTGCAGCAGGCGGAACATGGCGAGCGATTCCTTGTCTGTAAAGCCGTACAGGCTGACGTCGTCCTCGCGGACCATCATGGCTGTATACAGCGTGATGATCTCGCCGTCCTGCGTCAGGTACGCCCGGCTGTTTTCCGGCACGTACACTTCGTAGCCCATGCCGTTGTTTTCGATGCAGACCATGCCGGGCATGGTCTCCGTGATGACGCCTTTGATATAGTGAAGCATATCGTCCTTTCCTATTTCATCTCGAACAGTTTCTTCTTCGCGTCGCCGTTGCGCCCGTGGCAGATGGCCGCGGCGATGGCGTCCGCCGTATCGTCGGGCTTCGGCACTTCCTTCAATCCAAGCATCGTCTTGACCATGAACTGGATCTGCTTCTTGTCCGCCCGTCCGAATCCGGTGATGTTCATCTTGATCTGCAGCGGCGTATATTCATAAATACGCAGCCCGCTGTTGATCCCGGCCAGGATCGCGACGCCCCTTGCCTGTCCGACGAAGATGGCCGTCTTGGCGTTGTCGTTGAAGTACAGCTCCTCGATGCTCATCTCTTCGGGCTGATACTCGGCCATGATCTCCATCAGCCCCGCGTACAGGCTTTTCAGCCGCTCGGGCATGGGCATGTCCTTATCCGTCGTGAGAGAGCCATAGGCGACGGGCTTGAAACTGTTGCCGTTTTTCTCGATGACCCCCCACCCCATGATGGCGTATCCGGGGTCTATCCCCAATATGCGAATCATTCAAAAAAGAACCTTTCCGCTATAACTTGCATAATCCATTTGATTTTATCACAAGATGTGCGTTTTGTATAGTTGGCAGGGGTCAGCAAGTGTGGTATAGTTATGATACATTCATGCATATTTATGCGTTCAGGAGGAACCTATGCGCTACGCAAGACATCAGAAGATCCTTGAACTGATCAACACTCATGAGATCGATACGCAGGAAAGGCTCGCGGAGAAGCTCCGCCAGGCCGGCTTCAACGTGACGCAGGCGACCGTATCGCGCGATATCAAGGAGCTGCAGCTGGTCAAGCATGCCGGCCCGTCCGGCAGGAGCTGCTATACGCAGAGCCGGGTAACGGACGCGCCTGTCAGCGAACGCTTCCGCAAGATCCTGCGCGAAACGATCCTCAGCATCGATTCCGCGGAGAACATCATCGTGATCAAGACGCTGTCCGGCTGCGCCAACGCGGCGGCCGAAGCGATCGATACGACGAACTTCCCGGATATCGTCGGCACGATCGCGGGCGACAACACGATCTTCATGGCCATCTCGTCCAGAGAAGCCGTGCCTGCCCTCATGGAGCAGTTCCATGAAATGATCTCGAAATAGGACGGGTTCCGATGATATCCCACATTTCGATCAAAGATTTTGCCATCATCAAGGATCTGGAACTGGATCTGCACCCCGGGCTGAACATCATCACCGGCGAGACGGGCGCGGGCAAATCCATCGTCATCGAGGCAGTCTCCATGGCGCTTGGCAGCCGCGCCGATACCGATTTCATCCGCACAGGCGCGGAGAAAGCGTCCATCGCGCTCACGGCTGACCCGGGCAGTTTTGACGTGCGGGACATCCTGGACGAAGGCGGCGTTCCTGCCGACGATCCTCTCGTTCTGCGCAGGGAGATCAGCGCGGGGAGAAAGAGCCTGTGCCGGGTCAACGGGACGATCGTCCCCCTCTCCTTCCTCGGAAAGCTCTGCCGCCATGTGGCGGACATCCACGGCCAGTACGACACGCAGACCCTCCTGAATCCGGAGGGTCACATCGACGTGCTGGATCTGTACGGGGATGAGGAACTGCGCAGCGTGAGCCGTATGGTGAGCGGATTTTATGCAAGTCTGACCCGGACGGGGACCGCGCTCGACAGCCTGCGGAAGAAGCTGGCGGATTCGGAGCGGCAGAAAGACCTGATGCGCTTTGAACTGCAGGAGATCGAAGATTCCTGCCTGCAGGAAGGCGAAGACGAAACGCTCGAAGAAGAGATCCGCCTGATGCAGAACAGCGAAGATATCTATCAGAAGCTCAGCCAGGTGTACGATGCCGTCTACGACAGCGACGACAGCGCCTCCGGCAGACTCGGTGCCTGCCTGTCCGCCCTCGAGAGCATCTCCTCTTTTTCCAAGGATCTGTCGGATGCCGCGCAGCAGTTCTCCGACGCGTATTACGCGCTGGACGATCTCGGCAGAGACTTAAGGCGCCTGCGGGACGGCGTGAGCTTTTCTCCGGAAGCGCTGAACGAAAAGATGGAGCGGCTCGACCTGATCGACCGGCTGAAGCGCAAGTACGGCGGCAGCCTGGAAGCTGTCTTTGCCTACCGGGACAAGGCGCAGCAGGAACTGCAGACGATAGAGAACGCGGACGCCGAGCTGGAAGACCTGGAAAGCAAACTGAAGTTATATAAAGAACAGTACGAGACGGCTGCGGCGCGCCTGACCGTGCTGCGCGAAAGAACGGCGAAGACGCTCGAACAGGAAGTGGACAGCGAACTGGCGGACCTGAACTTCGCGGATGCCGCCCTCTCCGTTTCCGTCGAACCTGCGCCGGCAAGCGAAAAAGGTTCGGACCGCGTAGAATTCCTCATCCGCACGAACCGCGGCGAATCGTTCAAACCGCTTGCGAAGATCGCTTCCGGCGGCGAACTGTCGCGCATCATGCTCGCCATGAAGCGCATCATCGGCGACCTCGACAACATCCCCTGCCTCATCTTTGACGAGATCGACGCCGGCATCTCCGGCGCCACGGCGGGCGTCGTCGGCGAAAAGCTGCGTTCCATCGCGGCGGACCGCCAGGTCGTCTGCATCACTCACCTGCCGCAGATCGCGGCGCTGGGCGACTGGCATTACCGCATCGTCAAGCAGAGCGACGACCGGTCGACCTGGACCACCGTCGTACCTCTCTCGGACGAAGAACGCGTGGAAGAACTGGCCCGCCTGCTTTCCGGCACGACCGTCACGGACAGCGCGCGGATGCAGGCAAGAGAATTGCTGAAGAGATAGACGGACAGAAAACAAACACCGCGGGGCGCTGTCCCCGCGGTGTTTTTTCATATCGTTATTCCAATGTGATCCGCCCTATCGTTCCCGCGCGGAACTCGTCCAGGACCGTACGCGCCGTGCGCTCGTAGTCGATGCGTTTGCCGGGAAGGATAAAACCGCGCTTCCGCGCGATATTCTCCATGTTTTCCAGCGGCGTTTCCGCGATCCCGTCCAGTTTGTAGCGGGCAGCGAGCAGGTCCGGATAATCCCTCGCCAGCACGCCGATGAGTTCCATGCCCAGCGTTTCCAGATCCATGATCTCGTCCCTGATGGACCCGCAGAACGCCAGGTTCAGGCCCACCTGCCGGTCTTCGAATTTCGGCCACAGGATGCCGGGCGTGTCCAGCATCATCATGTGTTCTCCCAGGGAGATCCACTGCTTTCCGCGGGTCACGCCGGGCTTGTTGCCCGTCTTGGCGGCCTTTTTGCCGGTCATCCGGTTGATGAGCGAAGACTTGCCCACGTTGGGGACGCCGACGATCATCAGGCGAAGGTCCTTCTGCCGCTCCCTGCCCTCGTTCTTCTCGTCGCGGATCTTCTCGAGCATGCGCAGCAGCGCGCTGCAGCCGGCGCCGGAATTGCAGTTCATCACGAGCACGCGCGAACCGTCGGCCTGCAGCTTTTCCGACCACGCGGCCGTCTTCGCTTCGTCGGCCAGATCGCTCTTGTTCAGGACGATGATGCGGGTCTTGCTTCCGGTCAGCTCCGCCAGGATGGGATTGCGGCTGGATACGGGAATGCGGGCGTCCAGCACCTCGACGCAGACGTCCACCAGTTTTAAATTTTCCTGGATGAGATCCCGGGTCTTCTTCATGTGACCCGGATACCAGTTGATGTTTTCGATCATGCGCTTTCTTCTATAACTCCAGTTCCAATCCTACGCCGACTTCATGGATCTTCATCTGCTTTGCCATCTCCACTTTCGCCTCCAGCGATACGCAGTGGCACGGATACAGCAATTCGATATGATTCTCCGCAAAGTATTCGATCGTATGCTGCTGTCTTTCGTCGTTATGCAGCAGGTGGAATCCGCCGATCACGCCGCAGATCCTGTCGTCGCCGCAGACTTTTTTCGCGTATTCGATGATGTTGCAGATCCCGCTGTGAGAACAGCCGGTGATGATGAACAGGCCTTTCTCGCATTCGTACACGAGCGCGGAATCCTCGATCATCGTATCGTCGGCCATCTGTCCCTCCACGATCGTCCTTCCGATCACATATCTCGGCTCGAACGCAAACGTATTGGGGATCTCGCCTAAAAACGTTAGATGCTCGCTGACCTTCACCGGCTTTTCCGACAGGTTCAGCCGGCACAGTTTCGAAAGTTCGTCTTTCAGAATGGGAGACCCGATCGGGAGGATGCCCCCGTTCTCCTCTTTGTCTTTATAGACCAGGCTGAGAGGATGCGTGATCAGTTCGACATCCCTTTTCTTATCGAAAAAGTATTTCAGACCGCCCGTATGGTCGTCGTGGCCGTGAGACAGCACGACCTTATTGACGCGATTCAGATCCACGCCCATCTTCTCCGCGTTGATCATGAACACGTCGGAATAACCGGCGTCGAACAGGATCGTGTCGCTGCCGTCCTCGATGTAATAGCTCAATCCGGGCTCGCCCCAGTAATACACGTCGAGAAGCGTATTATTATCCACCAAAACCGTTAATTTCATCGAATCACCTCTTCTGCTTTCTGCGAAGCGTCTTTAAATACTCTTTCTGTTCCGGCGTGATCCGGTAACTTTCCACGGACTTCTGGATCGCCTTGTTGTGTGTCCGGGGATCGAGTCTGTGACCCTCGATGTACGGCAGGACCGCTTCGTACTGCTTGGCCAGCGCCGTCGCGAAGTACCAGGCGATCATCATGTTGACGTAGTATTCGTCCGAACGGACGGCCGCTACCATTTCCGGATATGCCGGATTGAAATCCCCGTCCAGGAAGTGCTGCATCAGCATGCCGATGCCGAAGCGGATCGTATAGGTCTTGTCCGATACGATCCAGTTCCTGATGTGTTCCAGCAGCTCCGGACGGTGCTTTCTGAACACTTTCGGCGACAGCTGGTCGCACGTCGCCCAGTTGTCGACATACGGCAGAAACCGTTCGACCTCTGCGATGCACCGGTCGTAATCCTTTATTTCCGAAATGAGAAAAGCGTGCAGCTGATTCTCGTCGAAGTACGCATGAGGAACATCGTCCAGAAAGGCCGAAACGTCCCCGGCTTTCAGCAGTTCCTTCGCAAAGGCGCGCAGCTGCGGCGTGCGGACACCGATCACGGTCTTCGGATCCGCCGTCGGGATGATCTTCTTCTGCAGTTCCCGGTAGCCCCCGTCCTGCAGTTCGAACAGTTTTTCGCGTATCTCTTCCGTCTTCATGCTGCCTTACTCTGTCCTTACCAGGATCAGCCCGCCGGACCCCTCCTCCAGTGAATTATACTCGTCCAGATGGATGTGGCAGCCGGGTTCCTCGTCCGCCAGCATCCTCAGGTGGTTTGCCAGCGACAGTATCCCCTCTCTGTTCGCGGAGAGCACTCCTTCGCCGTCCGTGATCTCAAAGCGGATCTCGAACCCGTCTTCCCAATTCAGTGTTTGTTTCATATCCGTACCCTCGGTTTCTAAAGAAAAAGGGAGAACCGAAGTTCTCCCGATCTCTTGTGTTTACTGTTCCTTGCTCTTGATTCTCGCAGCCTTGCCGGTTCTCTGACGCATATAGTTGAGCTTGGCTCTTCTGACGTCGCCCTTGCGGACCAGTTCGATCTTTTCGATCTTGGGGCTGTGGAGCGGGAAAGTCTTTTCTACGCCTACGCCGCTGGAGATCTTTCTGACGGTGAACGTTTCGGAAACGCCGCCGTTCTGTCTCTTCAGAACGAATCCTTCGAAAACCTGGATTCTTTCCTTGTTGCCTTCTTTGACCTTAAGGTAGACCTTAACGGTATCTCCGACGGAAAATTCGGGAATGTCGGTTCTCACATATTCCTGAGTGATAGATTTGATTAAATCCATTGTCCTGTATCCTCCTTCCTTCATAGACGTTCTTGACATCCAAACGCCGCAAAATCAATGGTTTGCAGACTCTGTCAGAGGACCGCCCGTAATAACGCAAGTGGTATTATAACACACCTGCAAACCCCGCGCAAGCGTTTTTTACGCCCGTGGGAAGGCTTTGTCGTAGACGTCCATGATCCTGTTTTTGGACAGGCTCAGGAACACTTTCGTCGCCGTGATATCCTCGTGACCCAGCAATTCCTGCAGGGACTTCAGATCCGCCCCGTTCTGGATCATGTGGGCCGCGAAGGAATTGCGGAGGATCAGCGGGTTCATGTCCTTGCGGATCCCCGCCTTCTCGCCGTAAAAGCGCAGCAGCTTCCAGATGCCCTGGCGGGTCATCCGGTCGCCCATGTAGTTCAGGAACAGCGCGCCGCAGTCCTTGCCCTTGCCTAAAAGCTCCGGGCGGCCTGCATCCAGATAGGTCTGGATGGCTCTGCGGGCAGGCTTGCCCAGCGGGATGATGCGGGCTTTGCCGCTCTCCCCGCTGCAGGACACGAAACCGATGCGCAGATTGATGTCGCCGGTGTTGACGGCCGCGATCTCGCTGGCCTTCATGCCGGTCGCGTACATCATCTCCAGGAGCGCCTTGTCGCGGATGCCTTTGGCATCGTCGCCCGGCGTCTCCAGGAGCTTGTTCACTTCGTCCACGCTCAGGAATTCGATGTCTTTTCTCTGCTGCTTGGGAGCCTTGAGACCCGCCGTGGGATCTTCGCTGCTCTTGCCGTCTGCCCTCAGGAAGGCATAGTAGGATCTGACAGAAGCAAGTTTTCTGTTAACGGTCGCTCCGCTTCTGCCCTCCTCCTTCAGTTTGCGCAGAAACGCTGCCACGTCCGCGTTCCCAGCTGTTTCCCCGGTCTTTCCGCGCTCCTCCATGAAGCGGCAGAATTCCCTGAGATCGCCGATATATGCGCTGGCGGTGCTCCTGCTTGCGCCTTTTTCCTTTGCCAGATATTTTTCAAACTCCTGCTCGTATTTCATTGCTTTTACTCCGTATGCGTTTTATTTCAGCAGTGTGCGGATGGTTTCAAACGTGATGTTGGGTACATTTTCGAAGGTCTGCTTCATGTCGACGCGCTCGGTCACCATGTGGCCGTCGCGGCCGAAGGTACCGATGTTCACGACAGGCACGTCGATCTCGCGGATCTTAGAGATGTCGTGGAAGTACTTGTACTTCGAGGACGGCATGTTGTCGTTCAGATCGTCCACCGTCGACGGGTCGCCGCCGACCGCCATGAAGCTGGAGTCCGCGATGTACGGATAGAACATGCGGGTCTTGATCTGACGGCCCGCCTCGGGACGGATGAGTTCCACCGCACCTTCGACGGCGTCGAGCAGAGCCTTCTCCATCGGGGTCTTGCCCGTCATCTCGATGTTGGCGGAATACAGAGAGCCGAAGTATACGACAATGCAGGGGCTCTTGTCGTCCATCCACTTCCACATCTCCTGGATGACGGTGTTGCCGTAGACGCGAAGATCCATGCCCGGATCGGACTGGTGCAGTTCCTTCATATACTTGTCCATGGCATCCACGAAGGGCTGACCCTTGTCGGCCTTGATCTCTTCGTAGTACTCCTTGTAGGTGAGCACTCTCGTCTTCCAGGGCAGCGGCGTGAACTTGACCTTGGAGATGTTGCAGAAGCGCATGTACTGGCGGTTCAGGTACTTGATGACGTCATCCATGGCGTCGATCGCGACCTGCTTGGCGTTGTACAGCACCTGCGTCGGGGTCATGCCGTGCGTGAAGTAATTGTAGTAGCCGCAGGCCACCAGCGCGGTCTGGACGGTGTAGCCGACCTTGGTATCCGCCTGCTTCAGGGAAATGGGCGGCACGCAGATCTCGCCGTAGGCGATGTCGGAATAGTCGACGTTCAGGGAGATCTTGCGGGTGATCTCGGCCAGCAGCAGGTTCGGATCGAGCGCCGCGAAGGACTGGCCGACGTGCGCCTCCTTGCCGAACACCACGTAGCTGGGCAGGGTCTTACCGATGCAGCCGTAGTAGATGTAGCGGTTCTCGTCGCCCGGATTGTAGTTCGTGGAGTAGTCCGCGTTGATGCAGGCGATGTACTGCAGGCCTTCCTTCTGCTTGATCTTGACCATCTCGTCCAGCGCGGCGATGATGCCGCCGGACATGTCTTCCTCGTCGCATTCCGCCACGTGCAGCAGATAGCCGTCCAGTTCGTCCAGGTGCTCCGCGAAGTATTCCATGATGGTCATGTGACCCGCCACGCCGCTCTTCATATCGAGCGCGCCGCGGCCGAACATGAACTCGCCGGATTTGATATCGTCGATGACTTCCTGGGGGACCTTCATGGACAGGAACTGCTCGGACAGCAGATCCGGCCGGAAAGCCTTCTCCCAGAAGGTACCGTAGTCATCCACGCCGACGGTGTCGATGTGGCCGATCATGATGACGCAGCGCTTGGAATCGCCCCTTGTACCTTTCAGGTAAGCGATGTTGCTCAGACGGTCCTTCTCCTCCAGATTGCTGAACATGTAGTTCTGATCCGGATGAGCCTGGAAGTACGGCATTTTCGCATAGAAATCGTTGACGTATTTCGCGACTCTCGCCTCTCCCCCGTCGCCCGCGTGGTTGATGGAGGGGATGTTGACCATCTCGGTGGTGAGCTTCTTGACTTTCTCGAAAGAATTCAGATTCATTGAGTCCTCCTTCAAAGAGGCCCGCCCGCAGTGCGGACGGGCCGTTTGTGAGCCTTCGCTATACTGCGTTCCGCTTTAGTCTGCGGAATAGACTTCTCTGCCCGCCACGTAGGTCTTCAGGACCTTGACGTTGATGATGTCATCGTCCGGACCGGCCAGCCAGTCTCTGTCGGTTATGATCATATCGGCGAACTTACCGGGTTCCAGCGTGCCCAGGTACTTCTCCATCTGGTTGCCGTAAGGAATGTTCTTGGAGTATACGCAGGCAGCCTGATACTTGGTCAGAGACTGTTCGGGGTGCCATGCCGGCGTATCCGGATCCATCGGGTCGGTCCTGTTGACCGCGCCCCAGATGCCGGGCCACGGATTGTAGGGGTCGACCGGGCAGTCGGAACCGCCGGTGCAGATGAAGCCTTCGTCGAAGTAGGTCTTCCAGGTATAGGCGTCATCGGATCTGGAACCGATGCGCTGGTCGATCCAGTGCAGGTCGGTGTTCAGGAATGCAGGCTGGATGTCGAAGATGACAGGCACCTTCTTGAATCTTGCCAGCTGCTCGGGGTGGACGAGCTGCGCGTGGATGACGCGGAACTTCGGTCCTGCCCAGATCTCTTCCATGGTCTTGCCGTCTTCCTCGATGCTCTTCTTGACCGTGTATTCGATGGCCTGCAGAGCGGCTTCGGTACCGGCGTCGCCGATGCAGTGGGTCGCGGGCTGCAGACCGTGCTTGTACGCCTGATACATCTTCTCGTTCAGAGCCGGCTGGGAGATGACGAGGATGCCCTTGTTACCGGGGTCATCGTCATAGTCTTCCAGCAGAGCCGCGGAACGGGCGCCGAACGAACCGTCGGTGAAGATCTTAAAGGTTCCGAAATCAGCCATTCTGTACGGATCGCTCTTCTCTTCCTCGGTGAGGACGGGCTTGTCATACATTTCTTCCAGGCAGATGCGCATTCTGACAGGCAGCAGGCCTTCCTTGTCCAGTTCCCTGTAAACGTCGATGTCTTCGAAGAAGTTCCAGATCTTTGCAGCATAGGTGTCCATCATGGTAATGCCTACGCTGGAAACCTGTTTGAACACTTCCGTCATGGTCTGCTTCCGGAACGCCTTGTCCAGCAGAGGATCGGGCACGATGTCGTCGAACAGTTTGGACGCCTGCTCGCGGACGACGCCGTTGGGATAACCGTCGGCATCCAATTCGCACAGGCCGCCTTCGCCGTAGACATAATCCTTGACGATGCCCGCCTTCTCGAGCGCCATGTGGTTGGCGGAGACTTCGTGCAGGCAGCATCTCTTGATGATGACCGGATGATCCGTGGAGACCATGTCGAGGTCATCTGCGGTCGGCATTCTGTCTTCAACGTCCTTCCACTTAGACTGGTCGTAGTTAGAACCCTTGACCCAGGTTCCTGCGGGGACCTTGGCGCACTGCGCCTTCAGTTTCTCCCAGGCTTCCGCTCTCGTGGTGCAGCCGGCCAGGTCGACCGTGCTGAGAGTCTGGCAATACGCGTAGAAATGCAGATGGGAGTCGCCCAGGGCGGGCTCCATCGCCTTGCCCTGCATGTCCATGCAGTCGTCCGACTCAAACTTCTCGAGAGCTTCTGCAGTCGTGCCGGTCCATACGATCTTGCCCTTGTCGACCGCCAGCGCTTCTACGGTGTCATTCTCCTCGATGAACGTGTAGATCTTGCCGTTAACAAACAGTTTGTCAACTTTCTGTTTCATGTTTCACCTCTTGAATATTTTGAATGGTTTAAATGCCTACTATTTGGAGATCTCCAACAGGTTGATCAGCGTGCGGTAGATCAGTTCCGGCGTGACGTTGAAGGAGAATCTCTTTTCGATTCTCTCCGTCCATCTGTGGGCATCCTTGCCGAAAGCGCCGATGTCGAGGACCGGCAGATTCAGCTTCTTGATCGTGTCGAACGGCAGATCGTAGGTGATGCCGTAGCCGGGCATGTTGGACTTGAAGGTCTCCACGACGGTCTCGTCGGGCACTGCCGCGTAGGACAGGTCGGAGATGTACGGGAAGAACTTCTTGTAGCCGATCTGGTAATCGGTCTTGGTCTCTGCCACTGCCTTCTGAACGGCCGCGATCAGGTTCTTGTCCTTCTGGCTGCTGCCTTCGATGAAGACGTGCGGATAGTACGGGCTGGAGAAGTAGACGATGACCACGGGGTCACGGTCGGACCACATGTCATGGACGTACGCGCAGATCGCGGTGGAGCGGTCTCTGGAATCCATGTCGGTCTTCATCAGCTCTTCGGCCTTCGCCTTGACGAGTTCGTCGAGGTTCGGAACTTCCTTGCGGACGGCGTCCATCAGCTGGTCGAAGCTCATCGCTCTGGGAACGAAGGGCATCGGCGTGTAGTCGCGTCTCGCCATCTCGCAGAACTTCTTGTAGCGTTCGTTCAGGACGTCCATCGTCTCTTCGAAGCACTCCTTGGCGACCTTCAGCATCTTCTCCAGGATGACTTCCGGGGTGCTGCAGTGCGTGGCGTAGTTGAAGTAGATGGTGGCAGCCTTCGCGGTCTGTACGGAGTACTCGGTCTTCAGGTCTCTCTGCTTCAGCGTGATGGGCGGCAGAGCGACTTCGCCGTCCGCGACGTCCGCGAATTCGGGGTTCAGGTTGACCCGCATCGTGATCGCGGCAGCGATCTGGTTCGGGTCGAGGCCCTTGAAGGATTCGCCTACGTGGGTCTCCTTGCCGACGATATAGAACGTGGGCATGGTCTTGCCGACGGTGCCGATGTAGATGTACTTGTTCGGGTCACCCTCGTACTCTTCGGTGATGTAGTCCGCGTCGAGCATGGCCAGATACTCGTAACCTCTCTCTTCCGCCAGACGGACGTAGTCCGGGTCGCAGTTCAGGACGCCGCCGGAGTTGCCTTCCTCATCGCAGACGCCGGAGAAGATCAGGTTGCCCTCGAAGTTCTCGATGTCCTTGGAGATGAGTTCCATGACCGCCATGATGGCTGCGTCGCCGGTCTTCATGTCGAACAGGCCGCGGCAGAAGATGTATTCGCCGGA
>JAFZRG010000154.1 GCA_017619985.1 Bacillota bacterium
AGATCCCCCGTTTCGGAACCGAAACAGAGATGGGTCACGACGTCCAGAAGGCCGAGCGTGCGCAGCCCGCCGTACGCGAATTCCCTCGCGGCGTTCACCGCGCAGCAGACCGGGAGCTCGACGACGAGATCCGCGCCGCCCTTCACTGCCAGTTCCGCCCGCGTGAACTTATCGAGCACAGCCGGTTCCCCTCTCTGGGTGAACTGCCCGCTCATCACGCAAACAACGGCCCGGGGAGCGAGCTCCCGGCGGACCGTGTCGATCAGATAGCGATGCCCGTTATGGAACGGGTCAAATTCCGATATGATGCCTGCGACAGACACGAAAAAGACCTTTCTACTGGTTCTTTTCGACCTGGGACTTGTAGATCTGTTCCTTGACTTCGCTTCTGGAAGTGGCGATGTTGGCGTTGATCTTTTCGAACGTCCCCTGCAGATCGTCGTACATGTCGGTGAAGTACGTCGCATACATCTGGTCCACCTTCTCCTGCAGGTTGTACAGCATGGAATCGGTGTAGTCCAGGATGGACATCTTCATGACCTGGGAATTCTCCTGTGCGATGCGCAGGATCTCGTCTGCTCTCGCCTTGGCCTTGACGGTGATCTCGTCGTTCTCCACGAGGGCGTCCGCCTTCTGGCGCGCTTCGTTCAGGATGGATTCGTACTCGGCCTTCGCCTCGTCCAGGATGCGCTGTCTCTCGTTCTTGATCCACTGCGCCTGCTGGATCTCATCGGGGAGCTCCAGGCGGATCTCCTTGACGATCTCCCTGACTTCGTTGGGATCGACCATGACCTTGCGTACGACGGGTACGGAAGATGCGACTTCGATGATTTCGTCCAGTTCGTCCAATAATTCTAAGACTTTCATGAAATACCCCCTACTTCTCGTATTTCTGCCTGACTGTATCCAATACGTTGGCCGGCACCCATTCGCTGATATCGCCGCCGAGGCTGGCCACTTCTTTTATCATGGTGCTGCTCAGGAACGACCACTTCGGGTCGGTGAACAGGAACACTGTCTCCGTTTTATTATACAAATAAGCGCTGCCCTGCGCTATAGGCATTTCGTAATTAAAGTCCGCCGTGTTGCGGAGGCTGCGCACGTCCGCCGTGAATTCGTGCTCATTCACGTAATCCGCGCGGAGCCCGTCGATGCGCACGACCTTCACGTTCGGCATGTCCTTCGTCAGCTCTCCGATGAGGGCGATGCGCTCTTCCGGGGTCAGCAGCGACTTCTTGGAGAAGTTCACCGTGACCGCGACCGTGAATTCGTCGTACATCTTCGACGCTCTCTCGATGATGTCCAGATGTCCGTTGTGGATAGGGTCGAACGACCCTGCGAATATGGCTGTTCTCATCTCTTACTCTCTCTCGTAGATCGTGACGCCCGTCGCGCCGTAGCGACGGTCCTTGATGCAGGTGAACCCGTACAGCTGTTCGGGCAGAGGATCTTTGTGGCGGTGTTCGCAGACGACGATGGTGCCCTTTCTGCAGTTGCCGGCTTCGTCGATGGCCTGCAGCGCCTCGGGGATGCTCCGGTCCGCGTAGGGCGGATCCAGGAAGAAAACGTCCACGGTCTCTTTTACCCTGCGGATGTTGCTGCGGAAGTCGCCCGACAGGAAGACGCACCGTTCCGTGACCCCGCACAGCTTCGCGTTCTCGCGGCACAGCGCCAGGCTCTCGCGGGAACTGTCGGAGAAGAACACCTTAGACGCGCCGCGGCTGATAGCTTCCAGTCCCAGATTGCCGGAACCCGCGAACACGTCCATGCAGACGGATCCGCTCTCCATCCAGGGAAGCAGCATGCTGAACACGGCTTCCTTGACTTTGTCGCTCGTCGGCCTCACGTCGTCCGATTTCGGCGACAGCAGCCGCCGGCCTTTCAGTTCTCCTGCGATGATCCTCATAATAAATTGATTATAGTATAAGTTCCCCTGCCGTGGCAAATGTTTGGTCGATTTTTGCTTTCAGTCCCGCGTTTTCCGGTCTGTCCAGACCCGGGTCGGAATCGAGGAGTTCCTGGGCGTCAGCCGCTGCTTTCTCGATGACCTTGACGTGGCGCACCGGGTCTGCCAGCTTCAACTGCGGCAGGCCGTGCTGCCGGAAGCCGAACAGTTCGCCGGGCCCGCGCATCTCCAGGTCCTTTTCCGCGATGTAGAAGCCGTCGCTGCTCTCGCACATCGTCTCCGCACGCATGCGGGCGACGTCGCTGTCTTCACCCGTGACGATCAGGCACCAGCTCTGTTCGCTGCCGCGTCCGACGCGTCCTCTCAGCTGGTGCAGCTGCGCCAGGCCGAAGCGCTCCGCGTTCTCGATGATCATGACGCAGGCGTTCGGCACGTTGATGCCGACTTCGATGACGACCGTGGATACGAGCACGTCCGTCTCGCCGCGGTAGAACGCCTCCATGACCGCGTCTTTCTCCGCCTGCTTCATCGCGCCGTGCAGCAGCGCGAAGCGGATGTCCGGGAACTTCGCCTGCAGTTCCTCGAACAGGCTCTCGGCGGACCGTCCTTCGATGCTCTCGGAATCCGCAATCAGCGGCGCTACGATATACCCCTGCCGTCCTTTCGCGACCTGTTCCTTCAGGATGCGGTAAGCTTCGTCCCGGTTTTCTTCTTCGAACCGTTTCGTGATAATGGGCTGTCTGCCAGGCGGCAGTTCGTCGATGACGGAGATGTCCAGGTCTCCGTACAGAACGACCGCCAGCGTTCTCGGGATGGGCGTCGCGGTCATGACGAGCACGTCAGGGTTCGCACCCTTCGCGGTCAGCAGCTGCCGCTGGTTGACGCCGAAGCGGTGCTGCTCATCCGTGATGACCAGGCCCAAAGCCTTGAACTTCACCTTTTCCGATATGATGGCGTGCGTGCCGACCACGATCTGCGCTTCGCCGCTTTCGATGGCGGCGAGGATCTTTCTGCGTTCCGACGCCTTCTGCGATCCGGTCAAAAGTACGACATTGACGCCGAGCCCGCCGAAGTCCTTCGTGAGCGTCTCCAGGTGCTGGGCTGCCAGCAGTTCTGTCGGCGCCATGAAGGCTGCCTGATAACCGCTGGACACGCATTTAAGGATCGCGCACTGGGCCACGGCCGTCTTGCCGGAGCCCACGTCGCCCTGGATGAGGCGGTTCATGGCTACGGGAGATTCCATGTCGGCGCGGATCTGCTGCAGGCTGCGCTTCTGCGCGCCGGTAAGCTCGTAAGGAAGCCTCCTGACGAATTCCCCGTCCAGCCTGCCTGTAAACGCGATGCCGTCGCGGCCTTTTCCGAAGCGTTCCTTGCTCAGGATGAGAGCCGTCTTCAGGTCGAACAATTCCTCGTAGACCAGTCGGTAGCGCGCCTGCGCGTATTCGTCTCGACCTTTGGGATAGTGGACGTTCTCCAGGGCAAATTCCAGCCCGCAGAGATTCGCTTTCTCGATGACGGAAGCCGGCAGCGTCTCGTTCTCTCCGGAGAACTGTCCTTCCGCCAATTCGAGCGCCAGGCGCGAGAAGCGGCGCATCTCCTTCTGGGTCACGCCCCGCGTGAGCGTGTACACCGGCAGGATGCCCGTCTGCGCATCATCGTCCGCCTTGCTGAACGTCGGCTGGAACATGGCCGCGCGGCCCTTCTCGAGCTTCACTTTGCCGTAGAAGCGGTATTCCTCTCCGACGGTGAACGTCTTCCCCATGAAACCCGCCATGAAGAAGATGATGTCCAGGCGGCCGGTCGCGTCTTCCGCGAGCACGTGGAACGTGCGCTTTCTGCCGAAGCCGCGGCCCATGCGGGCCTGGATGACCCGCGCGCAGACCAGACACTTCTCGCCGTCCTGCAGATCCGCGATCGGTTTTCTCGTCCGCAGATCCTCGTAATCCCGCGGGAAGTCCCACAGCAGGTCGGACAGACGCAAAATGCCTGCTTTCGCAAAGCAGGCTGCCTTCTTCGGTCCGACCCCTTTCAGGTCCTCCATGGGGGAATTCAGTTCGATCTTCGTGACGGTGCGGCTCATAGGCTGATCGTTCTGTTGTTGAGCATTTCGCGCAGATCCAGGGTAAGGTCG
>JAFZRG010000016.1 GCA_017619985.1 Bacillota bacterium
GTCCTCGATCACTTCGGGATCCACGTAGTCCCAGACGTGTTCTTCCCTCGCGCGCATGATGCCTTCCAGCTCGCCCGGGTCGTTGATGACCAGGTCGCTGCGGCCGGCCGCGTTGAGCGCCTCGACGAGCGCGTCCAATTCCTCTTTTTTCGGATAGATTTTGATTTCTTTGTACTTCATACGGACAGTATAACACAGGGATGGAGGAGTGAAACATGTTTCACTCCTCCGTCCCTGTGTAACATAATTGGATTTTACAATGCCTTCCAGTATTCCGGTCTGTTGATCGTATTCACATACTCCGTCATGGAGACGTCTTCTGCGCCGAGGATCATAGAGACCACCTTATCCTGGCCTTCTTTCGTAAAGACAGGTCCCGTGATCCTGCGGAATTTATCCTCCAGCCACGGCCACTGGATGTTCTCCTTGGCCTCTCCTCTGGGTTCGTACTCCGCGGAACGGAATTCCCTGCCGTCCTTCGTGCGGATCACCGCGCGGCAGATGCGCTGCGCCGGAAACTTCTTATCCAGCTCGGGATCCATCACGAAATGCAGCCTGCCCATCATGGCGAGCACCTTCGGGTCACCCAGGAATTTATCGTTGCACTGTGCCAGGCCGAAATCGCCGTACACGACAGCCGCCGCGACCGGGTACGCGATGTTGTACTGCGCTTCGTCCGCATCTTTGGGCACGATCTTGGACAGCATCGTGGCCCGCTCGAACGTCTCGATCGTGACGTCTTCGATATCCTCGTGTGTCAGGCCGTTCTCCCGCATCAGATCCGTGACCGCGTCGATGGCCGGATGCGCCCAGCGGCAGCAGGTATAGGGTTTGAAATACAGATCCATGACCTGCCATTTCGTGTTCAGATCGTCCAGATAATGCTTGTACTCGTCTGCCTCCAGCAGGTTTTTGTTGCCGGTGAAGCCGCTCAGGTTCTCCATCACGGCCAGCATGCCGACCATGACGCCGAACGGCACGCCGTCCTTGTTCATGGACGGATATTCTACGCTGCGGATGCCCGGCGTGATCGGCGCGTTGAATTCTGCGACGGAGATGACGTTGTTCAGTTCCTCTTTCGTGAATCCGTAGATCCTTCCGACGCCTGCCGCGACGCCGACGGCGCCGAACGTGCCGCTGCTGTGCGGCCACTGGTAGTAGTCCATGATCGCCGCGCCGCTGCGGATGGTCGTTTCATAGGCCACGAGCAGCGTCTCGAGGAACTTGTCGCGCTTCAGCCCCTTTTCGCACGAAGCCGCCAGGATGCCGCCGATCACGGACGTGCCGGGATGCGCGCGGGTCATGTTGTGTCCGTCGTCGATGTCGTAGGCGTTCGATGAATGACCCATCGCAGCAGCCGCCCCGATCACGCCGAACGTCTTGTCCGAACCGATCACGGGGATATCTCCGGGCGGGAACACCTTTTCCGCCAGCTTCAGGCCCGCTTCGAACTGCCCGCTGCGGGAACCCACGATCAGCGCGCCTGTCAGGTCCAGCAGGCACCCCTTCATGCGCATCTTCACTTCTTCGGGGACGTTCTCCCACTTCGTATCGAGGATGAAGTTTTCCAATCTGTAATCTGTCTCGTAATGCATGGTTTTCTCCTTAACGGTATTCGATCGTCACGTGCCTCGTGGCAAAGATCTGCAGCAGCGCGCCGTAGCGCAGACGGAATTCGAGGATATCGCCCACGTTTACGGACATTTCGCAATCCGTCACGTCCAATACGGTATGATCGCTGCTGCTCGCGATCACGGCGATGTTCTCATCTTTCGGAAGCAGGTTGAACGCGTCTCCGATGTCCAGGGACCCGGCCGCGATGATGGCGCGCCTGCGCACGCCGCCGTCCGTGAACTGCACGGTCTCTCCCTTCCAGTTCTTTCCGGTCCCGACGACGCCGCTCTTCTCCTTCACTTCGACGACCTGCGCCTTCAGGAAGAACGTGTCTTCGTTCATCTCCGGGATCTCCACGCCGCGGTTCAGACGCATATTGACGGGATTGAGGATGTATCCGCCGATGCGCAGATGATTTATCTTCTCCGGCAGAGGAAGTCCTTTGCTCCAGCGGATAAGGCTCGAGGAACTGCCTCCGGACACGATCTCCAGCGTATGCCCGAGCACATCCTCCACCGCCTGCGCGCCTTCGCAGAGGAACGCAAGGTTGTCATCGTCCGGCAGCACACCGGAGACGCAGCCGTAATTCGTACCGACGCCCGCGACCTGCAGATGCGGCATGGTCTTTTTCACAGCCATGGCAGCATCCCCCAGTTCTTCGATCGAAGCGTATCCTTCCCTGCGATCGCCCACGTCCAGCATCAGGACGACTTTGTGGGTCCTGCCCAGGATGCCGGCTGCTTCGTTCAGCGCCTGCATCGTCCGCAGTTCCGAATTCAGGCTGTAATCCGCGTACAGGACGACGTCATCCGCCTCGCACAGCATCGGGATGCGCAGCAGCATCATGGGGATATCTGTAAACAGACCTTTCAGTTCCTTCAGATGGCGGATCCGGGAGGACGCGAGCTGCGCGCAGCCGCCTTCCCGATAGGCTCTCGCGATCTCAGGACTTCCATCGCTCCCTTTGAATACGCCGGCAACGGAAACGCCCATCTTACGGTAGAGGTCACAGAGAAATGCCGCGTTGCTGCGGATAGCGGCAAGATCGACTTCCAGCAGAGGATAGCGCATGACTTTTCACCCGTCCTTTCTGCCGCCGAGGGAAGGTCTCAGCACTGCGAAGCAGAATCGTCCGAACAGCGTGTCGATCCAGCGGTCAGCTTCTTTGCCGGAGCGTTCCGAAGCGACGGCGCCGAATTCGAAGCAGCCAATCAGCTTCTTGCCGGTCCACAGGACCGCGTAAGTTTTCCGGAAAAGCGCGTCGTCCGCGCAGAGGATCATGTCGCCGGGCTGCAGATACTCTCTTGTGATATGCGTCGTGCGGAGATCGGCGCCGGACGCGTTCTGAGGGGTCAGCACGCCTGTGCCGCCGTACAGTTTATAAACGCAAAGATCTTTTTCCGGCCGCTGCGGTCTGCGGGAGACCACGTCAGCGATCTCCGTATCGTGCAGGAAGAAGAGCGTATGCAGCGCGTAAGAGACGGAATCCGGAACGGGATATCCCAGGCTCTCGCAGACGGGCTGCAGCATGGCAAGCAAATCGATGTTCTTTCCGGTCAGGTGAGCGGCAGCTTTCACCAGAGCCACAGCGCATTCGGAAGGTAAAGCGGTCCCGGCGAGGACTCTCGGCGCCCAGATCCGCAGTCCGTTCACGAGCACCTGAGGCTCTTCGATATAAGGCTTCTCGGCATCCGCGGTGACGGTAAAGGTGATCTTCTCTGTTTCCCCTGCCTGCACGCTCACGACGCGGAAGCCCTGTTTCTCCTCTACGATATCCTTTTTAGCTGTATATTCGATCTCCACAGCGATATCGGTCTCCCCGTCATTGCGTACCGACACCGTATAGACGACCGGATTGCCGTTGGGTACGGTCTGACCCGGTCTTACGTCAGCAGTTACGCTGCAGACCAGGTCTTTCGCCCTGTGATAACGGGCGAGCGCCTGCTGGGTGGGATCGCCGGCAAGATCCAGAGGTCGGTGAACAGAAAACCTTTTTACGTTGCTTCGCAGCAGATATAGTTTCGTCCAGTCGCTTCCGTCCCAGGGCGTGAACCAGCGCTCGCAGGTATCTTCGCAGACCGTACCGGCAGGATCGAAGATATTGCGCATTTCATCGTACTGATAGCCGTTGAATCCGTGCTGCTGGGTGCTGTGGAGAAATCTCCCCTCTCCCGCGTACAGCATGGTATGCCCCGAATGGTCCGTCCGTTCAAACGTAACGATGTCTCCGGGTTCGAGCAGTCCCTTCACTCTCTCGCAGACCGCCTTCTGTTCTTCCTCTGTTTCCTCATGCGTCAGTTCGTAATAAAACACGCGAGGGTGCAGCATGTCGATCATGTGCCAGGTCAGATCCGCTTCGAGCATGTAGCCGAAAGTCTGATAGTAACAGTTCCAGAGGAAAGACGAACAGTCCAGGAACAGCGGAAGATCCTCCGTCCCCGCTTCGGGCGGAGCAAAAGCAGACCGCCGCGCGCTGCAGCGCACGATGCGGTCCATGCTCAGCTGGTCGTACTGGATCCAGGGACCCCTGGCCAGATAGGCTTTCGCGGTATTCAGCAGAATAGCCGCCTTCTCTTTCTTTTCCATAGAGCTCTCCCTGCAAAAAAGGGCAGCCTGCTCTCAAGAAAGGAGGTGTGGAGCAGGCTGCCGCAGCTGAATTGCTTAGAGTTTATAGAAATTGTCGGAACGCGTAGTCGTCGCGGGAGGTGCCGGATCCAGTTTTCTGTCCGCGATGCCGAGCACGTCTTCCGGACGGATCCAGGGTCTTCCCTGGATACCGGACGTCTCTTCGTGGGTCAGCAGACCCTTGTACATGGTGAGCGCTCTTCTGTAGAAACCGTCGGAGACGCAGGTCTCGACGACGCCCTTGTTCAGGATGCTCATGATGAACGGCAGCATCTCGCCCGCATAGGAAACGGACGTGGAATGCGCCACAGCGCCCGGGATGTTGGAGACGCAGAAGTGGACCACGCCGTTGACGACGTATCTCGGATCGTCATGGTGCGTCTCGTGGGACGACTCGATCGCGCCGGGATCGTCGTTGGAGATGTCGACGAGGACGGAACCGGGCTCCATCAGCTTCAGCATTTCCTTGTCGATCAGGAAGTCCTTTCTCTGCTTCGGCCACTTGACCGCATTGATGACCATATCCATCTGCGGCAGGACTCTCGCGATGTTCTCCTTGTTGCAGTACATCGTGGAGATGCGGTTGTTGTATTCAAAGCCGATATTTCTGAGAATTCCCACGTTGATATCCATGACGGTGCAGTTCGCGCCAAGCGCGTAGAGCACTTCCAGAGCGCCTTTGCCCACGGCGCCGCAGCCCAGGATCAGGATGTTCATTCTTGGCGCGCCGGCAAAACCGCCGACCCACTTGCCCTTGCCGCCATTGATGGTCAGCATGGACTCGAGGCCGAACAGAGCACCCTGCTTGCCTGCCGCTTCGCAGTTCGGAGAACCGTATCTGTGGCAGTCCTCCGCGGTGAAAGCGATGCACTTGCTCTTCAGCAGCGCGTCCACTTCCTCGGGATGGCCTGCCGGATGGATGCAGCCCAGAATGATCTGATCTTCGCGGATCAGGTCGAATTCGCAGGGCTCGAACTCCTTCACCTTGGCGATGAATTCACTGCGCGCGTACATCTCTTCCATAGATTCCACGATCTCAGCGCCTGCCGCCGCGTACTTTTCATCGGGGAAGCCGGCCCCCTTGCCGCAATCGTGCTGCGCCAGGACCTTGTGACCCGCCGCGACGATGGATTCCACCTCCGCCGGCGTGCAGATGACTCTGAATTCGCCTTCTTTGATGTCTTTTAAAATTCCGAATACCATTTTATTATTCTCCTCCTGATCTAGTGTTTCTCCATAGCCATTTTCTCATCGAAGTATTTGATCGTGCCGCGGTAGAGGCTTCTTTCAAAAAAGTTGTTGCTGTTGATATCGAGCGTATCCGTATCCCTGCCGAGGAGCAGATCCATGTAGTTGCGCATGATCCCTTCATAATAGACGATGGACTGATGCGGATGGATGCTGGGCCAGGCGTCGCAGCTTACGGTGATCCTTCTGTTCGTCGTATCGACGCCGGCCGGGACCTCATCGTATTCCGGGTCATCCGTGTAGATAACGCGCTTGTCATACGTACCCTTGATGATGCCCTCGAACGCCTTTACCAGGATCGGGGTCACACTGGTATCATAATGATCCGCAGAGATATCGAGGATGATCGCGTTCTCAGGCAGATACCCCAGCTGCTTGTTCGTCAGGATATATTTGCTGGAATCCGGCCGTTTCGACGCGTCGACCAGGATGTCCGTACCGCACAGCACTTTTTTCAGGTTTTCCTCATCCGTCGTGATGCTCCGGGTGATGACCTGAGTCAGAAGACCGGGCAGTTTTTTCGCAAACAGTTCCTTATCTCCCAGGACCTCGAACGAACGGACGCAGCCCTGCGCAACGCCGCCTGCGCCGACGATCGTCGCCACATACGGTTTTCTGTCCGTCGAAGCAAAATCTTCCCGAGTCTGCTTCAAGACGTCAAAAGCTGTCTCGCATCCGGCATAGGCCGTTCCGAAGTAATCGACAAAGGTCCGGATCCCCTGATCGTCGACCATGGAATCCATCGAGAAAGCCTTGATGTTCTTGCGATGGATCAGCTCCACGCATCCCGGCCGCGTTTCATAATGGATCATGGAGAACAGTCCCGATCCTTCGTTCAGCATTTCGAGATCCTCGAGATCGGGATTCTTCAGCGTGATCAGCATATCCTGATGGAAGACCTCTTCCCTGTCAGCAAAACGGATCGCGGGAAATACATCCAGATAGTCCTGCGGCGTAAACCCCAGTCTGGAGCCGTATCCGTTTTCCAGAACGGGCTCCACGTCAAATCCGCGCAGGATCTTGAAAAGACCCGGCGTGAATTCGCGGATATCCCCTGCGAAATTGTTGATGACCGGAAAACCAAGTTTTTTGAAATACATGACAAATCCCCCTAAGAATAAATGGTGGTGTTATATGGAGTCTAAGCAGGCGCACGCGACAAAGTGGCCGGGCGATACCTCTTCGAGAGGCGGTATCGATTTACATTTGTCGCAGGCGTAATTGCAGCGTTTGAAGAATCTGCATTCATCCGGCATGTTGATCGGGGAAGTGATCTCGCCTTTGATGATGATGCGTTCTCTCTTTTCGCCGAGTTCCGGGATGGGGATCGCGGAAAGCAGCGCTTTCGTGTACGGATGCAGCGGGTTCGCGAACAGCTCTTCCGACGGCGCCTTTTCGACGATCTTCCCCAGATACATGACCGCGATGTCATCCGAGAAGTGGTTGACCACGGACAGGTCGTGGGTGATGAAGATATAAGACAGATGGAACTGTTCCTGCAGCTCTTTGAGCAGGTTCAGGATCTGCGCCTGGATGGATACGTCGAGGGCGGATACCGGTTCGTCGCAGACGATGAACTGCGGCTTCATCGCGAGCGCTCTCGCGATGCCGATACGCTGACGGCGGCCGCCGTCCAGCTCGTGCGGATATGTATTGAACAGACGCGGCGCGAGGCCTACGGTCGACATGAGTTCCGCGACGCGGACGTCCACTTCCGCCTTCGTCTTCATCAGCTTATTGGCGACGATGGGCTCCGCGATCAATTGGCTGACCGTCTTGCGGGGATCCAGAGAGGAATACGGGTCCTGGAAGATCAGCTGCATATCCTTGCGGACGTGGCGCATCTGGGACCGTGAGAGATTCTGGATGTGCTTTCCGTCGAAGACGATCTCTCCCGCCGTCGGTTCAATCAGGCGGAGGATGCTTCTGCCGGTCGTGGATTTGCCGCAGCCGGACTCGCCGACCAGGCCGAGCGTCTTACCGCGTTCCAGAGTGAAACTGACGTCATCGACAGCCTGAAGGATACCGCGTTTAGTCTTGAAATATTTCTTGAGGTTTCTTACCTCGAGGATATTATCAGCCATCGTTATCTCTCCTTCCGCTCGATGTGGAATCCGGGCCGTTCATAAGCGCAGCACCGGATCGCATGCGTTTCGGTAACGTATTTCTTCTCCTGCGGCAGGTCGCACTTCTCGTCATAGTACGGGCAGCGAGGTGCAAACGGGCATCCGGGTGGCATATCCATCGGGTCCAGCATCAGGCCGCGTATCGGCGTCAGTTTCGCCTTGCGGTCGTTGATGTTGGGCAGCGAGTTGAACAGGCCTTCCGTATAGGGATGCATGGTGTGGTTGAAAACGTCTTCCAGCGTTCCCTGCTCTACGATATTGCCGCCGTACATAACGGCTACGTCGTCGCAGACTTCCGCCACGATACCGAGGTCGTGCGTGATCATGATGAGCGAGGTCTGGTACTGCTGGCGCAGATTTCGCATCAGATCCAGGACCTGCGCCTGGATGGTCACGTCGAGCGCCGTCGTGGGCTCGTCCGCGATCAGGAGCTGCGGATGGCAGGCCAGCGCGATCGCGATGACGACGCGCTGCTTCATGCCGCCGGAGAATTCATGGGGATACTCCCCTGCCCGTTCGCCGGGGATACCGACGAGTTCGAGCATGTCGATCGCCTTGCGCTGCGCGTCTGCCATCGAAACATCCTCGTGGAGCATGATGCTTTCCGCGATCTGGTCGCCGACCGTGAATACTGGGTTCAGGGCGGTCATGGGATCCTGGAAGATCATGGAGATGTCCTTACCGCGGATCTTTTCCAGTTCCTTAATGCTGATGTTCAGCATGTCGTGGCCGTTGATGACCATCTTTTCGCATTCCACGACCCCGGGGGGATCGGGAACGAGCCGGAGCAGGGACAGCGCCGTCGTCGTCTTTCCCGCGCCTGTCTCTCCTACGAGGCCGAGGGCTTTCCCTCTTTCGATCTCAAGGTCGAGACCGTTGACCGCGTAGCAGATGCCGTCTTCCGTCTCGAAGCGAACCTGCAGGTTTTTAAGGTCCAGGACCAGGTCTTTCGTATTTTCTGTTTGACTCATAGCGGACCTCCTACTGCTTCAGCTTCGGGTCGAGCGCGTCGCGCAGACCGTCGCCCATCAGGTTGAACGCAAGCACGGTGATCATGATGGCGAGACCCGGGAAATTCGTAAGGTAACTGTAGTCCCGGATATACTGTCTGCCGCTCGAGAGCATCGCGCCCCATTCGGGTGCGGGCACCGGGACACCCAGCCCGAGGAAGCTCAGGAAGGATGCCGTCAGGATACCGTTTGCGACGCCCATCGTGACCTGCACGATGATGGGAGAAAGCGAATTCGGCAATACGTGTGAGAATATGATCTTCAAGTCGCTGACGCCCGCGACTTTCGCGGCCTCGATGTATTCCTGGTCGCGGACCGGCAGAACGGCGGAGCGCGCTGTCCGCGCGAACGCCGACATGTACACCAGACCGACGGCCAGCATCAGGACGATCAGGCTCTGACCGAACGCGGACATGATCGCGATACCCAGCAATACGGACGGGATACCCATGAAGATATCGCAGAACCGCATGATGACGTTTTCGATCACGCCGCCGTAATACCCCGCGATCAGGCCCAGCGTGGCGCCGATCGCGCAGGATATGGCTACGGAGACGATACCGACAGCCAGTGAGTACTTCGCACCGTACAGGACTCTCGTCAGAACATCGCGCCCGTACTGGTCCGTACCGAAGAGATGTTCGGTATTCGGTGCGATAAACCGCTGGGACAGATCCTGCTGCACGATATCCACTTCGTAGTCGTAGATCAGCTGCGCAGCGATCGCCAGAACGATGATGATGACGATCAGGATGAGACCGACCATCGCACTGGGGCTCTTCTTGTAGTTGTGCCATACATCCGCAGCCAGGGACCTTTTCTTATACTTTTTGTATTCGTCCAAACTGATTCTGTTCGTATTTTCTTCCATATGGCACCTCAATTCGAATACTGCGCTTTGATGCGCGGGTCAGCGTACGCATAGGCGATATCCACCAGGAGCATGGTGATGTTCATGAAGATCGTGAACATGATGATGCAGCCGGTGGCGAGGGTCATATCGCGGTTGTTGATCGCGGAAACCGTCAGTCTCCCGACACCCGGCCATGCAAAGACCGTTTCGATCGCGACCGCGCCGCCCAGCGAATTGCCGAACGTGGTACCGAACACGTTGATGATGGGGATCAACGCGTTCTTCAATGCGTGCTTGCGGATGACCTGCTTCTCGCTCACGCCTTTGGCGCGCGCCGTGCGCAGATAGTCCTGCCGGATGACGTCCAGCATGGACGATCTGGTGATTCTGGTCATATGTCCCGCATTGCCGGCACCCAGTGTGAGCGCCGGAAGGATGATGTATTGGATACCGCCGCTGCCGCCGGAAGGAAGAAGCTTCAGCTTCAGGGACAGAGCGAGGATGAGCAGCAGGCCCAGCCAGAATGCCGGCATGGATACGCCTAAAAGCGCGGTCACCATGCTGACGCCGTCCAGAACGGATCTGTGATGCGTGGCCGCCGCTATTCCCAGTGGTATGGATATCAATAGTGTTACGATGATGCTTGCGAACGCCAGTTTCAGCGTAGCCGGGAACCGTTGGAAGAAACACTCGGCAACGGGCCGTTTCAATGAGAGTGACATACCGAGGTCACCTTTGATCAGACCCTTCATGTAGCGGAAATACCGCTCCATCAGAGTGCCGTTCAGGCCCAGTTCCTCCCGCATCATCTCGATCTCAGCTTCTGTGGCATCCTGTGGCGCCATGGAGGAAATGATATCTCCTGGCGCGAGATCCATCAGGAAATAGACCACGAAAGAGACCGCCAGCAAAACTGGGATCATCATGAGGATCCTTTTTAAAACGTAACGATACATGTGGGCCTCCGTAAAGTGGCTTTTCCCCGGCCAGCCAAAACTGACCGGGGAAAACCGGAATTACCTGATGTAAGGTGATCGGATTAGTCTTCGAGCTTCTGTACGCCCTTGAAGGAGTGGACGAGTGCCGGGTGGAGCAGGATGCCTTCAACACCCTTTGCCGCGCCCATGGTCAGGGTAGCCTGAGCGATGGGGACCCAGTTGATGATCTCGCAGGTCAGCTTCTCCTGAAGCTCTTTGTACAGCTCCGCTCTTCTGGTGCGGTCGACTTCGCCGGCAGCCTCGTCGATCAGTGCGTCGATCTCGGGATCCTGCAGGTGAGCGTAGTTACGTCCGCCCTGAGAGTGGATCGGGTTGCGGTACATGTAGTCCGCGTTCTTGCCCGGGGTCCAGGAAACGATGGAGAGCTCCACGCCGCTGGTCGGGCCGTCGGAAGTCAGCAGCTCGATCAGAGCGGACTGCTGCATGTATTCGACGTCGATCTTGACGCCGTACTTAGCCATCTGGGCCTGGAAGTTCTCGGCCATCTTGACGCGGTGGTCCGCATCGGAGGTGACGAGCTTGATCGTGGAGCCGACAACGCCGAGTTCTTCGAACAGAGCCTTCGCTCCTTCCGGATCATAGGGGATGCCTTCGATATCGGCATAGAATTCAACGTCTCTGCACTGGATGCTGGTGGAGACCTGTGCATAACCGTCCCATGCGGCCAGGACCATTTCGTCCTTGTCGATCGCCTTGGCTACTGCCAGACGGAACTTGGGATCGGATACGATGGAGTTGGCATTCTGCAGGTTGAACGCGATGAAATGCTGGCCGCGGCCGGTGGTCGTGAGCAGCTGGAATTCATCGCTGTCGGACAGTCTGGAGTAGTCGGTGGCAGCCGGCGACATGATGACGTCGACTTCGCCGTTTTCCAGAGCGATCATACGGGCAGATGCTTCGGGGATCATCTTGAAGACGAGGCGTCTGGTGTTGGGAACGGGCGCGGACGTGCAGTTCTCGAAACGGACCAGGGAGACATAGTCGCCGGGAACGAATTCTTCGAACATGAACGGACCGGTACCGATCTTGACGGCTTCTTCTTCAGGCATGGATTCGAAAGCTTCCTTGGACTGGATGGACAGAGCGTTGGCTGCGAACGTGTAGTTGAAGTCAACGTCGCCGGCTACCAGTTTGCATTCGAAGGTCAGGTCGTCGATCTTGATGAATTCCTTGATCTTGGCCACATAGTTCGCGGCGGTGGACTTCTCAGGACCTCTGACCATGAGGGAGAACTCAACGTCGTCAACGTCGAGCACGGTGCCATCATGGAAGTTGATGCCGGGCTTCAGATAGAAGATCCAGTCATCCGGAGCGACCATTTCCCAATGGTCGACTAATTCGCCTTCGTTCGTGATAGTGTTCAGGTTGGTATCGGTCAGCAGGTCGATAACGAGGTCCTGAACGATCTGATTGGTTTCGGCGGTAGTCGCAGTGGGATCGATCGTCGTGAACTCATCAGCCATGGCGATGATGATCGTGTCCTTGTAGTGCGGCTCGCCGGAAGGCTGATCGTCTCCGCCCGACTGCGCGGGCTCGTTGCTGCCGGAGCAGGCTGCAAGCGAGAAGATCATGGCCATTGCAAGCAGTAGTGCAAGAATCTTCTTCATGTTTTTCCTCCTAAAATCAATGAAACAACGAACAAGGTTTTTACCTTACGGTTTTTTATAGAAAGCAAAAACCGTGCCAAAAGGCACGGCAATTGATTTATCAAGCTTTTTGTAACATAAGCGAAATAATTGCACGGCAGATTTTGCGTTTCGCGCGCAATTATTGCCGATTCTGTCAATTTTTTAGCCCGTATTCGTGGATCTTGTTTAATAATCCCCGTTTGGAGATACCGAGATCCTCCGCCGTCTTGTCCCGTCGTCCGCCATTCTTCTTCAGCGTCTGCAGGATCGCCAGCTTCTCGATCTCCTTCAGGGAATGACTGGCAAGATAATCTTCCAGCTCCGCCCTGCCTTCCGCGGTCTGCATCGAACGGTATTCTTCCTTTACCTCTCCGGGCAGGTCGCAGGTATCGATGATACCGCCTTTGCAGACGATGCAGGCATATTCCATGATGTTCGCCAGCTGACGCACGTTGCCCGGATACGGATAACCCGTCAGCAGATCCACGGCCTCCTGGGTCATGCCGGTGACGGATTTGCGCATCTCGAACGAGTTCTGCTGGAGGAAATGCTCGCAGAGCAGCAGGATATCCTCCGGCCGCTCGCGCAGCGGCGGGATCTCGATCGACATGACGTTCAGGCGGTAATACAGATCTTCGCGGAACTTCTTTTCTTCGATCAGGGTCCTCAGGTCGCGGTTCGTCGCCGCGATGACCCGCACGTCGACCTTGCGCGGCTCGCCTGCCCCGACCGGCGTGAATTCCTTGTCCTGCAGCACGCGCAGGATCTTCGCCTGCAGCGCGAGAGGCATGTCGCCGATCTCGTCCAGGAAGATCGTACCGCGGTCCGCCAGTTCGAATTTGCCCTTGCGGTCCGAATCGGCGCCGGTGAACGATCCCTTGCGGTGACCGAAGAATTCGGATTCCAGCAGATTCTCTGGAATGGCTGCGCAGTTGACCACGATAAACCGCTCGTCCTTTCTCTTGCCTCCCTCGTGGATGGCCTTTGCGACGAGTTCCTTGCCTGTGCCGCTTTCGCCCGTGATCAGCACGTTGGAATCGATGTCCTTCAGTGTATCGATCAACTCGTATACGCGCTGCATGCCCGGGCTCTCGCCGATGATGCGGTCGAAGTGGCGACTGCTCTCCAGCTCGTCGGACAGGTAGGATACCCGTTCGGAAAGCTGGCGGAACTCCAGCGCCTGCTTCAGGACGATCTTGAGCTCCTCGAGATCCAATGGCTTTGTCAGGTAGGTGAACGCGCCTGCCTTCATCGCCTCCACAGACGTTCCGATGCTGGCGTAGGCCGTCATCATGATGACAGAGATCGAAGGATCGATCTCTTTTACGCCTTTCAGCACTTCCAGACCGTCTTCGTCGCCCAGTTTCAGATCCAGCAGCATCATATCGCAGGATTCGCGCTGCAGCTGCTCGTAAAGCGGCGCGGAACTCCGGAACGTCCGCACTTCATAGCTGCTCTTCAGAGCAAACGTCAGGGATACGCAGATCCCCTGCTCGTCATCCACGATCCATATTCTGGGCTTCATCATCTTTCTCTGTATCCTCTCTGAATATCATCCGCATCACGGTGAACGCGCCGGGCGTGCTTTCCACTTCCAGCCGGCCGCCGTTCTCGCGGATATACATCTTCGACATGGCCAGACCCATGCCTGTTCCCGTCTTTTTCGTCGTATAGAACGGGTCCATGCACTGCTGCACCTGTTCTTCCGTCATGCCCTGTCCGGTGTCATACACTTCCGTGACCACGTCATTTCCCTGCTGGTAGACCGAGACCTTCACTTCCTGTTCTTTCGGATCCATGCCTGCCGCGATCTTCATCTCCACCGATTCCACGCTGTTCATCAGCAGGTTCACCAGCGCCTGACGGACAGGTTCCTTGCTGGTGTTGACGAAGAGATCCCGGTCGAGCTGCGTCCGGATGACGATCTTTTTTTTCGCTGAAATATAGGCGAGCCCGAGACAGTCGTCCACGACGTCCGCCATGCAGAACCGCTCCTGCTGCCCTCTCGGCGGACGGGAGTAGTTCATCAGGGTCTCGATCATCTTCGAGATGCGGTCCACTTCCCGCGGTACGTATTCGTTGAACGACTCCAGGAATTCCGGATCGCTCCCCTGTTCCTTTGCCAGGGACGCGTAAGTTCGTATCGTGGTCAGCGGGTTCTTGATCTCGTGCGCGATGCCGGAAATGATGCGGTTGAGCGCCTTATTCTTGCTTTCCTCGAAGATCTCCTGCTTTTCCTGCTCTTCGCTCGTAACGTCCTCCACGATGAACACGCGCTCGTCCTGGACGGATGTCCTGTGACACTGGTAGCGGTAGGTATGCCGGCTGCCGTCTTCATCGCGCAGCACGAGCAGTTCCGGCTGATCCATCTCCGCCGGCGACTTCTCCCAGGCAGGGCCTATGATGTGCATCGTTTCGATGTTGGGAAGATCCGGCTGTTCGATGGGAATGCCCTCCATGCGGCGGGCCACGTCGTTCATCAGAAGCACCGTGCCGTCCAGTTTGACGACCAGATTAGCGGCAGATCCGTGTTCCACAAGTTTGTTCCGCAGCGTATAGGCATTCTCGAGATCGTCGACCTTCTCCTTCAATTCGCTCGTCTTCTCGTCGACCATGCGGCGCAGCTGACGGTTGAACACGATAATCGACGCAAGTATCAGCAGCGCGCCGGCAAACACAATGCCCAGGATATTCGTCAAACGCCGGATGCGCATCTGGGCGTTTTCCAGATCCATGTTCACGATCCAGCGGTCCAGGATGTCCTTATATTTCGCGCTGGCACGCAGCTGGTTGATGCACCCGTTGATCGAGTTG
Organism: Bacillota bacterium; assembly: GCA_017619985.1. GTDB lineage: Bacteria > Bacillota > Clostridia > Peptostreptococcales > Anaerovoracaceae > RUG11894. Next base: position 14,917 of record JAFZRG010000016.1, read on the forward strand.
ATCCGCAGATGGTCGTCGCGCCGCAGCAAAATGGAATAACTTGTGCTGCTCAGATAATTCAGAGCTATCGTATACTGTTCCGGCAGCTGTCCGGGACCGATATAGGACTGCACGCAGTCCCTCAGAGCAACGATCATATCGACGTCGCCCTGCTGCAGCGACCGGAACAGATCCTCCTGCGTCGACATGATGATGATGGGGTTTGCCCGGATCTGCGAGACCTGCGAATAGCTGGCGGTGCCCATTTCGTAAGCGGTCTTCGCCCCGTACATGGACGGATGCTCCAGGATATAGTCGCTTTTGCTCTTCTCCGCGACCAGGCAGACGGAAGCGGCATAGATCTCGGAGGACGGCTTCAGGGACGTATAGTTGGCGGCGTCGCTGTCCAGCGCGCCGAGGACCGCGTCCACCTCGCCTTTGTCCAGCGCGGTGACCGCCTGCATCTGGCGGTCGTAGATCACATATTCCACGTTCAGATCACCGATGCGTGCCAGCTCGTTCATGATGTCGATGTAGGCGCCTTGCGGCATTCCGTTCTCATCGATGAACATCAGAGGTTTCATATGACCGCTTACCGCCACCCGGATATCTCTGTAACTTCCCGCGCCGAAGACCGGCAAAGCTCCGAAAAACACGCAAAAAGCACAGAGGAAAACGATCATTGTCTTTCTTCTGTGCTTCATCTGCTTCACCCGCTTTCGTGATGACGGAAATGCCTTCTGCCACATTATATCACGAAAACGGCAATTTTTGCCGATATTTAACTGAACAGATCCTTCAGGCTGTCCATGAAGGACTTGCGCTTCGCGTAGCCCGCCGTGCTCTTCGTCTCGCCGAACTGGCGGATGAGCTCCTTCTGCTCGTTCGTCAGCTTCGTCGGGACCTCCAGCACGATCTCCGCGTACAGGTCACCGGGCCGCTTGCTGCGCACGTTGGGCACGCCTTTGCCCTTCATGCGGAGCACGTCGCCGGGCTGCGTTCCCGCCGGCACCTTCAGCGCCAGCTTCTCGGAAAGCCCCGGGATCGTGACGGTATCGCCCAGCGCTGCCTGGCTGAACGTGACGGGCACCTTGAGCCACAGATCGTCGCCCTTGCGGATAAACAGTTTGTGCTCGCCCACGTTCAGGACGATGTACAGGTCGCCCGCAGGGCCGCCGTTGCTGCCGGGCTGGCCCTGGCCCTGGAGGGTCAGGACGTAGTCGGTGTAGACGCCTGCCGGGATCGTGACGTTCAGCGTGATGGTCTTGCGGACCTTGCCGGTGCCGCCGCAGTCGGGACAGGGATCTTCGATGATCTGACCCGTGCCGCCGCAGTGGTCGCAGGTGCGCACGCTCTGGAACTGCCCGAGGGGCGTGCTCTGCACGGTACGGACCTGGCCGGACCCGCCGCAGTGCGGACAGGTCTTCTTGCCGGTGCCCTTTTTGGCTCCCGTGCCGCCGCAGGTGTCGCAGGTGCAGTCCTTCGTGAGGCGGATCTCCTTCTTGCAGCCGAACACCGCCTCGTCGAAAGTGATGTTCATGCGCTTCTGGATGTCCGCGCCTCTTCTCGGGCCGTTCCTCGCCTGCCGCGTGCTGCCGCCGAATCCGCCGAATCCACCGAACATGTTGAAGATGTCCTCGAATCCGCCGAATCCGCTCGCGTCGAAGCCGCCGAAGCCCCCCGCGCCGCCGTAGGCTGCGTTCGGGTCCACGCCGGCGAAGCCGAAGCGGTCGTATTTTTCCTTTTTATCGGGGTCGGACAGGACGGAATAGGCCTCGTTGATCTCCTTGAACTTCTCCTCGGCACTCTTGTCGCCGGGGTTTCTGTCCGGATGGTACTTCATGGCCATCTTGCGGAACGCGGACTTGATCTGATCCTCGCTTGCGCCTTTTTCCAGTCCTAAGACCTCGTAGTAATCTCTTTTGTCTGCCATATCTTTAATCCGCGCGAAGGCGGACTCGCCGCCCGCCTTCACGCTACCCTTTTATTTCGATTATTTGTCGTCGTCCACGACTTCGAAGTCCGCATCCTGGACCCCGTCATTGGGAGCCGGGCCGCCCTGCTGGCCGCCGAAGCCCGCGCCGGGGTTGAATCCGCCCATATCGGGGCCTGCTCCGCCCTGCTGTGCCTGCTGCTGCGCAGCCTGCTCGTACAGCTTGGTGCTCATGATGTGGAACTTCTGGGTGAGAGCCTCGATCTTGGCCTTGACGTCCTCGGTCGTGCCGGCGTTCAGCGCCTTCTGCAGCTCGTCCTTGGCGTCCGTGATCTCCCTGACCTCCGCTTCGGAGAGCTTGCCCTCCAGCGTCTTGAGGTTCTTCTCGGTCTCGTAGATCATGGTCTCGGCCTGGTTGCGGGTCTCGGTGTCTTCTTTCTTCTTTTTATCGGCCTCGGCATACTCTTCGGCTTCCTTGACCTTCTGCTTGATCTCCTCGTCGGAGAGCTTGCTGGAGGAAGTGATGGTGATGTGCTGCTCTTTGCCGGTGCCCAGATCCTTGGCGCTTACGTTGACGATGCCATTGGCGTCGATATCGAAGGTTACCTCGATCTGAGGCACGCCGCGCGGAGCCGCCGGGATGCCGGTGAGCTGGAATCTGCCCAGCGTGATGTTGTCCGCTGCCATCTGGCGTTCGCCCTGCATGACGTGGATATCCACCGCGCTCTGGTTGTCCGCGGCCGTGGA
>JAFZRG010000155.1 GCA_017619985.1 Bacillota bacterium
GCGCCAACGCATACTGGCTGACGCCCTATGCCCTTTTCATGGGGCTGAAGAAGATGTACGGCAACAGCCCCTGGTATGAATGGCCGGAGCAGAACCGGAACTATGACCCGGAGGCGGTCACGGATCCGGAAGCGCTCGAAGAGGCGGATTTCCAGCGGTTCTGCCAATATCGCTTCCATACGCTGTGGCAGCAGCTACACAAGGCTGCGAAAGACGCAGGCGTGAACATCATCGGCGACATCCCCATGTACGTCTCCGACGACTCCGCGGATGTGTGGGCGCATCACGGGCTCTTCACGGTGGACGATCAGGGACGGAAGACGCACTGCGCCGGCTGTCCGCCGGATGCCTTCTGCCTGGACGGACAGCACTGGGGCAATCCCCTCTACCGCTGGGATACGATGAAAGAAGACGGCTACGACTGGTGGATGCACCGCTTTGCCAGGGTGTTCGAACTCTACGATTACGTGCGGCTCGATCATTTCCGGGGCTTCGAAGCCTACTGGTCCATCCCGGAGGGAGAAAAACCCTGCGCAGGGCAATGGATCAAGGGGCCCGGAACGGATCTCTTCCGCGCTGCGTATGAACGCTTCGGACCGCTGCCGGTCCTCGCGGAGGATCTCGGCACCATGACCCCGGCAGTGAGAGGACTGCTGGATGCCTGCGGCTTCCCCGGCACGGACGTCGTGCAGTTCTTCGACGGCGATCCTATGACGGACTACCGGCCCGAAGACGGAAAGATCGTCTACACGGGCACGCACGACAACCAGACGCTCGCCGGCTGGTGCAAGGAACGCTATCCGGACATGGATCCGGAAGAAGCGGCCGGCAGACTGCTGGAGAAGGCACTCACTTGCGGAGCGAATGTGATCATCCTGCCTCTGCAGGACGTGTTGGGACTGGACGACAGCGCCCGGATGAACACCCCGGGGACCACCGGGACCAACTGGCAATGGCAGGCCAGCGCGGAGCAGATCCCGGAAGCGCTGCAAAAAATGCGCATGCTCGGAGATAAGATAAACAAGAGGTAATGAAAATGGATCAGGGATGGAAACAGACGCTGTTTTATGCACCGCAGACCGGTCTCATGGCGGACTGGAGCGGCATGGACTTGAACAAGGATTTCCTGGATTCGATGCAGCCGAAGATCTCCGCCGCCCTTGCAGGCATGAAGGAGCTGGAAGGCGGCGCCATCGCAAACCCGGACGAAGGGCGGATGGTAGGTCACTACTGGCTGCGGGCGCCGCAGCTGGCGCCGACGCCGGAACTTAAGAAAGAGATCGAAGACTGCGTCGATAAAGTCAGACGATTTGCGGTGGACGTACACAGCGGCAGGGTGAAAACGGAGCGCGGCGACGTGTTCCGCCACGTGATCGTCGGCGGCATCGGCGGCAGCAGTCTCGGCCCCATGTTCGTCGCGGACGCCCTGGACAGCCCCTCGGATCCTATGGATCTGTACTTCATGGACAATACGGACCCCGCAGGCATGGACAAGGTCTTCGCGGCCCTGAAGTCCGACCTGGACGCCGCACTCACCATCATCATCTCCAAGAGCGGCGGCACCATCGAGACCCGCAACTGCATGGTCGAAGCCAAAGCGTTCTATGAGGCGAACGGGCTGGACTTCGCAAAGCACGCCGTCTGCGTGTCCGGAGCAGGCAGCAAGCTCGACAGGACCGCCGAGAGCGAAGGCTGGCTGGACCGCTTCCCCATGTGGGACTGGGTGGGCGGACGCACGAGCGTCATGTCGGCCGTGGGTCTGCTTCCCCTGGCCCTCAAAGGCGTGGACATCGACCGTTTCCTGGCCGGCGCAGCCGACTGCGACAAACTGGGCAGATGCGAGACAGCCGCGGAGAATCCGGCGCTGCTCCTGGCGCTCTCCTGGTACCGCTGCAGCGGCGGGCTTGGCGGGGTCACGCAGGTGGTGCTCCCCTATAAGGATTCCCTGATGCTCTTCGCCAAATACCTGCAGCAGCTCGTGATGGAGTCGCTGGGCAAGGAATTCGACCTCGAAGGGAATACCGTACATCAGGGCCTGGCCGTGATGGGCAACAAGGGCACGAGCGACCAGCACTCCTACGTGCAGCAGCTCGTCGCGGGACCCGATAATATCTTCGTCACCTTCGTACAGGTGCTCAAGGACCGCGCAAGCGCTTCCATGACCGTCGGCGAAGGCAGCACGAGCGGCGACTACCTGAACGCCTTTATGCTCGGCACGAAGAAGGCGCTGGAGGATCACGGCAAGCGCACTTTCCTTCTGACAGTGCCCGAAGCGGATGCCTACAACGTCGGACAGTTGATCGCGATCTTCGAACGGGCCGTGAGCATGTACGCCATCATGATCGGCATCAACGCCTACCATCAGCCCGCGGTCGAATTCGGAAAGAAAGCGGCCGGCGGCCTGATCGATCTCAAGAACCGGGCAGAGGAGACGCTCCTTGCTTCTTCCCGCGCCATGACCGCGCAGGAACTGGCGGACGTGCTGGACGCGCAGGCAGACGACGTCTTCCGTCTGATGCTCCATCTCTGCAGCAACGATCCCCGTTTTACCGTTTCCGTCAAGGATCCTGTAGCGGAGAGCACGTTCGGCAAGCGGTAAAAACCGATTGAAATCTCAAGGCAATAAGAAAGCCCGGAGGGCCAGTCCCTCCGGGCTCTTTCTCTTTGGTGAAGGCGGTGAGAATCGAACTCACGTCCGAAAGCATTTCCACCCGACTTTCTCCGAGCGCAGCCTTTCGTTTA
>JAFZRG010000017.1 GCA_017619985.1 Bacillota bacterium
TACATCACGAATTCCGTCGCGATCCCCGAACTCGTAAGGAGCATGCAGAAAGCCGTGGATTTCGAAGCGGGACGGGGCATCGGCATGGTGCACACGGTCTCAGGCGTCGGTTTCCCCGGTGACCTCGACATCAGCCTGGAAAAGTGGTTCGCCAAGTCGGTCAAGTCGGGATTCCAGATCCGCGTGTTCCCGCAGTCCATGGACATCTCCGCGGCGACGAAGCGCAAGCTGCCCCGCATCGGCGGATGCTTCCGCTGCGCGCTGGACGGCTGCTTCGGGTCACAGGACGCGGCGCTGTACGAACCCTACGCCAACGACCCCTCCAATTACGGCGTCCTGTACTATACGGACGAGCAGGTGATCGAATTCTGCAAGGCGGCCAACCGCGCCGGCCTGCAGATCGAGATGCACGCCATCGGCGACCGCGCGTTCGATCAGGCCTGCAGGGGCATCAAGGCCGCGCTGGACGATTTCCCGAGGGAGGACCACCGCCACGGCATCATCCACGCCTGCCTGACGACGGAATGGGGCAGGCACGTGTGCATGGATTATAAAATCCAGCTGCCCATGCAGGTCGCATTCGACAACTGGCCCCAGGAACCGGCGGAATATATCGAGGAGATCCTGGGCAAAGAGCGGGCTTCGGGCCTGAACCCCGCCAGGACGTTCACGGATCTGGGCTGCGTCGTATCGTTCAGCTCGGACGGCCCGTGCACGGCGCCTGATCCCATCGTCTGGCTCGACAAGGCCGTCAGTTACAGCAATCCCGAGCTCCGCATGACCATCCGGGAAGCGCTGCGCATGTCCACGTACAACGGGTACTGGACGACGTTCGACGAAAAGGAGAGAGGGTCTCTCGAGCCGGGCAAGGTCGCGGACATGGTCGTCCTTTCCGCCGATCCCTACGAGATCCCCGCGCAGGAACTGAAGGATCTGAAGGTCGAGCAGACCATCCTGGGCGGAAAACCTTACGCAAAACAAAAAGGCGGGTTCGTACCCACCGTTTTGAAAGGGATGCTCGGAAGCGGAAACTTCTAGGCGATCCCCAGCTGACATTCGATATTCAGCGAACCGTCCTCCAGGAACGTCTGGAACAGGTAAAGTTCACCGTCTTTGCGGCGCCGTATGGTGATCTCCGATCCCAGCGGCGCCTCTTTTGCGAAGTGCATGCGGACGGAATTCACCCAGTGTTCCTCGTAATCGTACAGTTCCGGGATATGGTCACACAGCACGTCGAGATAATACGTGTTGTTCATGTGACCGTTGCAGTCGCAGTCGCGCAGCGTGACCAGGTGGGAACCTACGGTCTCCATGGATGCGGCGGTTTCTTTACCGATGCGGAGCTTCCTGTCAAAGATGGTTACATAATCCCCGAAATTGTTATCCGGGAAAGTCTGCTCATCCATGCGCAGGATCTTTCGGCTGGCGATTTCCACGAGAGTCCAGTCCGAGCTTCCTCTGGCCAGCAGTCTGCCGTCTCTGCAGATCTCGTAACAGCGCCCGATGACCGCGCCTTTCGGCAGGACCGGCCAGGTGCTGCACTGGATAGGTTCCTCCATCATGGGCGGCTGCAGGATCTCGATGTCCATGCGGGAGACCATGAGCGCGCGGCCCGAATCCAGCAGTTCGTTGTAGCGGGGAGGGAACGCCGCCATGTTCAGCGTCGCCGTCTCGTTGAACTGCCGCAGGATGCCGCCCGCCGTCGCGCGCCGTTTGATATCCGTATTATACGTATCCATGTACGTGTTTCTGGTGAATTTGTAGTCTTTCATAGTCAGTCCTTTCGTGCTAATCATTATAACGAAATAAAGTATAAAAGCAAGTGCCGAAGGGGTGGCGTCCAAAGAGGCTCATGACGGAGCGGAGTGAACGATGCGACTCCCAAGTTTGCTCCCGTCGCTAGTGAGCGCAGCGACGGCATGAGGATGCGTTGGACGACAGGACCCCGAAGGCATTTACAAAGGACGATGATGTTTTGTATAATATGCCTGTTAAGGAGATTATCATGGAAACCAAACGGCTTATCATCCGTCCCTCCGTCTTTGAAGACTGCGTCCGCTTTGCCGAAATGGAAGGCACTGCAGGCGTGCGCAAGGGCTTCACGATGAACAGGGACTGGGATTACAACAAGATCGCGCCGGACTTTGTCAAGAAGAGCCTGGACGATACCTGCGAACAGTGGACCATCGTTCTGAAGGAGACCGGAAACATCGTCGGCCGCATCATCCTGTGCGATATCAACGAACACTACGATTCTCTGGATATCACGAGGATCTATATCGGTGAAGACGATCTGCGCGGCAAAGGCCTGGGCAGAGAGGCACTGGAGGCCATGCTGGCCTATTGCTTCGACGAGAAGCACATGGAACGAGTCACGCTGGATTACCTGACCGGCAACGAGGCTTCGGAACTGTACCGCAGCGTGGGGTTCAAGGACGAAGGCAACGCCGTGCACTGCGGCAAGAAGGACGGCGTGTATGTGGATCTGCACAAGATGGCGATCCTCAGCGGAGAATATTACGGGAGAAAATAGATAGTATGGCGATCAAACCTGTACCTGTGGAATGCAAGGAAAGAGAAGCGTTCAAACTGTACGGACTCTGGGTCCGTTCGAACGTCTATTCGGCGGAATCGGAATGGGAGCACCCGATGGTGCTGTATTCCTCGAGATCCGGCGACAAGGGCATCCGCTACGTGATCATGGAGAATACGGACGAGAAGGGCAACTGCGACCTGTTCGTCGGCGGCCATACGCCTGGAACCGATCTGAGCGAGTTCGATGTGCCGGCAGGCCTTTACGCGAGCACGGTCGTTACGCCGAAACTCGGTTTTCTCTGGGGCGGCGCCATGGACAACGCGAACCTGTACCTGCGCGACGAGTGGCCGAAGGAAAAGGGCTGTAAGATCGACGATTTCCGCATGGAAGTGCGGGATATGATGGGCAAAAAGCCGTCCATCGAGATCGTCTACCGCGTGCTTCCGGAAGAATAGGGCATTCAGAACACGAAAAAACCGCCTGATCGGTCAGGCGGTTTTATGATGCATTTCTTACAGAGCTCTGGTGACTTTGCCGGAGCGGATGCAGCTGGTGCAGACGTTCTTTCTGACGACCGTGCCGTTTTCCTCGACTCTCACGCTCTGGATGTTAGCGTTCCACTTTCTTCTGGTGTGTCTGTTGGAGTGGGAAACGTTGTTGCCGGATACCTGGCCCTTGCCGCAAATATCGCACTTCTTGGACATTTTGTGAACCTCCTTATGTACCCCGAAAAGGGTTGAAATTATAACTTTTAACGCCTTTCGAGGCGGTGCCTGTGATTTCAGACAGGTGGTATTTTACCACAGAAGACCATGTTAGGCAAGAATTTTTTTCGTGCTTATGGTACAATATTTTCAGCCCGGGAGGAACTCTATGCTGACCCAATCCAACAACAGTTTAGGAGCGCTGACCATCAGCAGACAGATCATCGACCAGATCGTCGAACACGCCTTCGAATCCGTCGAAGGCAAGCTTTGGCTTGCCAATTACAAAGGCGCCGTTTCGGACGTCCTCGTGAAGATCGGCGGCTTCGACGCCATCGCGGAAAAGAAAGTGGAGATGCACGACGACAAACTGTATGTCAAACTGTACGTCATCTCCCGGCTGGGCGAAAGCATCGCGGAAAACTGCGGCATCGTGATGCAGCGCATCGCGCGCGACGTCACGGAGATGCTGGAACTGCCGCTCGACAACATCGAGATCGCGGTCACCGGCACCGTATCGAAGAACAAGAACATCGTCAAGCGCGACCTTACCCTGGATCTGCGCGAAATGCTCAACAACAGAACGATCAGCCTATGAGCCGCACCGTCACGAAGATCGAACTGAATTCCCCCATGGAGGACCTGAAAGGGGTCGGACCGAAAAAGGCAGCCTGCTTTGCGAAAGCAGGCATTTTGCGTCTGTCCGACATGCTGTGGGACTTCCCGCGGGACTACGAGGATCTGCGGACGAGAAAGCCGATCGCGGATCTGCAGGACGGCGAGAAATGCCTGGTCTGCGCGCGGGTCATCCAGGCCCGCATGGGCCGCGGCTTCGGCAGAAAGCGCACGTTCCACGTGCTCGCTGAAGACGCGACCGGCCGCCTGGACATCATCTTCTTCATGGCGGGTTTCA
>JAFZRG010000156.1 GCA_017619985.1 Bacillota bacterium
CTTCCGCCAGCCGGAAAGGCTGACTGCGCTGTACCGCAGATTCGCGGAGATCCTGCTGAAACTGAACTGCTACTATCCGATGGCTGTCTCTTTCGACAGCTGCGAACACTGGGAGCTCAACCCCGAGCCCGAACGCTTCGTGGAGCAGTTGGAACAGCTCGCGCCGAACGATTTCCTCCGGGCGGTGTTCCCGGCGCAGGGGGCCATGATCGATCTCGATCCCGGCGACACCTATCTGACGCTCTACGACCCGCACCTGCTGCTGCTCGACAAGCTGCAGAAACTCGCCGCTGCGGAAGGCCTGTTCGTGTGGAGAGGGGAAAACTAAGATCTTTTGCAGTGCACGCAACCTGCGCTGTCTTTTTCCTGTCTGTAATGGTGAAAGCGATAAAAATTCAAGAGCTGCGATCCGCAGGGCGGATCCATTACGGAGGAAAAAGAAATGAGAAACGGAATGAAGAGATTTTTCGCAGGCACGCTTGCATTGATGATGGTATTCGCCATGACCGGCTGCAGATCCAACGCGCAGACGCTTGGCGTGGAGGAGAAAGAGGCCATGGCCCCCATAGAGACGACGACCCCGATCGAGCATATCGACATCGAGACCGGCGGCTGGAGCGCAGCCGAGACCACGGAGCTGACCGACGGGCAGCGCAGCCTGTTCGAAAAGGCCCTGGAAGGCCTCACCGGCGTGGTATACGAGCCTGTCGCCTATCTGGGCAGCCAGGCCGAGGCAGGACTGATCTGCTTCCTGTGCAGAGCGACCGTCGTTTACCCGGACGCGCAGCCGGCCTACAAACTGGTCTACCTCTGCGAGGATACAGACGGCAACGTCAGCATCCTGGACATCGCGGACTTTGCGAATGCTGACGGCGAAGCGCTCGCGGGCGGCTGGTTCGCGTCGGATGACATCGCGCTGCCTGAGGAAGTAAAGGAAGCGTACGATAAGGCGATGGAAGGCCTGGTCGGCGTCGATTACGAGCCTGTCGCGTTCCTGGAGAGCCAGGTGGTCGCAGGCATGAATTACCGCATCCTGTGCAAGTCCACGGTCGTCTATCCCGGCGCAGAGACCGGTTACGCCATCGTGACCGTCTACAGAGCCCTGGACGGCTCCGCGGAAGTGACCGACATCGCGGACGTGGCGCTCGGCGTGAGAGCGGAGAAGTAAGTACGCCTGCAATTGCATTGGCACATCGCCCCGGAGGGTCAACCTCTCCGGGGTTTTTGAATGCGGCGAAAAGATTTTACGAAATCGATTAAGTTTTCCCTTGACATGCGAAAATGACGGAATATATAATGAAAATACCCAAAGAAGCATAGTTTTTATTGTTCGGTCCGAAGGAGGGAAAGCCGCCAGGCTTGCAGGATATGGCAGATCTTTTACTCAAAAACATCAAGAAGGTCTATGACAACAAGGTGACTGCCGTCGATGATTTCAATCTGGAGATCAAAGACAAGGAGTTCGTCGTGTTCGTCGGTCCGTCCGGCTGCGGAAAATCCACGACGCTGCGCATGATCGCAGGTCTGGAGGAGATCTCGGAAGGGGAGCTGTACATCGGCGGCAATCTCGTCAACAGCGTCGCCCCGAAGGACCGCGATATCGCCATGGTGTTCCAGAACTACGCCCTGTACCCGCACATGACGGTGTTCGAAAACATGGCGTTCGCGCTCAAGCTGCGCAAGATGTCGAAGGCGGAGATCACCCGGAAGGTGAACGAGGCGGCTGAGATCCTCGGCATCACGGAGTACCTGGACCGCAAGCCCAAGGCCCTGTCCGGCGGTCAGCGGCAGCGCGTCGCGATCGGCCGCGCCATCGTGCGCGAACCGAAGGTCATGCTCATGGACGAGCCTCTGTCCAACCTGGACGCCAAACTGCGCAACGAGATGCGCGCGGAGCTCATCAAGCTGCGCCACCGCATCAACACCACCTTCATCTACGTCACGCACGATCAGACCGAGGCGATGACCCTCGGAGACCGCATCGTCATCATGAAGGACGGCTTCATCCAGCAGATCGGGACCCCGCAGGAAGTCTTCGACCATCCCTGCAACCTGTTCGTCGCGGGATTCATCGGGTCCCCGCAGATGAACTTCTTCGACGGCGAACTGCTGAAGAGCGCTTCCGGAAGATATTCCGTGCGGATCAAAGACACGGAATTCGCCCTGACCGACGCCCAGCAGAAAGCCCTCGAAGAGAACGGGACCGAACCGCAGGCCGTCACGCTCGGCATAAGGCCGGAACACATCTCCCTGTGCGCGGCGGACGACCCGCAGCCGCACCTCGACGCCGCAGTCGACGTATGCGAGATGATGGGGTCCTCCATGCACCTGCACGTCCGTTCGGGAGAGAAGAACGTCGTCCTCGTGCAGCGGACGATCGACCTTCCGCCTGAGAAACGTGCGGGCTTCTCGTTCGGTGACCCGGTCAGCTTCACGTTCAGCAGCAGTCTTCTGCATCTGTTCTCGGCCGAAACGGGCAAGAACCTCATATAGAAATATAATTGGACCGCAACAAAAAGGGGCTCCGCCTGGGAAAGGCAGAGCCCCTTTTTCTGCTTCTAGATCGTGAGTTCGACGACGCAGACAGGATTGCCGGTCAGCGGGACCGTATTCCCTTCGACCGGCGTTCCGTCTACGACCAGGCCTTTCTTTTCGCCGCGGCGCACCGTGATCTCGTAGCGGATGCCCCTGAACAGTCTGCTTGCATGAAAACCGTCCAGAGAGTCCGGAAGGCAGGGATCCACGACGAGCCCGTCGTAGTCCGGGCGTATGCCCAGGATGCCCTGGCTCACCGCTGCGAACGACCACGCCGCCGTGCCGGTGAGCCACGAGTTCTTGGCTTCGCCGTAGTTCGCGGCGCTGCGGCCGGCGATGGTCTGGCTGTAGCAGTAGGGTTCGGTGCGGTGGATCTCGCTCTTGTCCTCGATGTAGGCCGGCGCGTTGCGCGTGTAAAGGCCGAATGCACCGTTTCCGTCCTTTACCGCGCAGTACGCGAGCGTGACCCACGGATTGTTGTGGCAGAACACCGAACCGTTCTCCTTGTATCCGGGCGGGTAGGAGGAGATCTCGCCCAGATAGTCGTGATACTCCGTATAGCAGGGGTTAAGTACTTCGATACCGTAGTCGTTGCCGAGAAAGCTTTCCGTCGAAGCGAGGGCGCGCTTCCCGACTTCTGTGCCGCCGATGCCGGCCATCACGCAGAATCCCTGCGGCTCTATGTAGATGCGGCCTTCGTCGTTCTCTTTGCTTCCGACCGGCCGTTCGAACGCGTCATAGGCGCGGCGGAACCATTCGCCGTCCCAGCCGTGCTTCAGCACCGCTTCTTCGATCTCTTTCACCGCTTTGCGCATCGCTTCCGCTTCTTCCGCGAGCCCGATCCTGTCGCACAAAGCGGCATATTCGCTTCCGTATTTCACGAACATGCCCGCGATAAAGACGCTCTCCGCCTTTCCGCTCTCGAAGTTGGAGCAGGTCTGGAAGCTCTCGCCCGGCGTCAGGCTGAAGCAGTTCAGATTCAGGCAGTCGTTCCAGTCGGCCCGTCCGATCAGCGGCAGCCCGTGCGGCCCGCGGTGCGTCACGGTGTAGTTCAGGCTGCGGCGCAGGTGCTCGAGCAGCGGGACTTCCGTGCCCGCCTCGTTGTTGAAAGGCGTGGGTTCGTCCAGGATCGAAAAGTCGCCGGTCTCGCGGATGTACGCGCAGGTGCAGGCCACGAGCCACAGCGGGTCATCGTTGAAGCCCGAGCCGATGTCCGCGTTGCCGCGCTTCGTCAGCGGCTGGTATTGGTGATAGGTACTGCCGTCGCTGAACTGGATGGAAGCGATGTCGAGGATGCGCTGTCTGGCGCGCTCCGGGATGAGATGCACGAACCCGAGCAGGTCCTGGCAGCTGTCGCGGAACCCCATGCCGCGGCCGGTGCCGCTCTCGAAATACGAGGCGCTGCGGGACATGTTGAATGTCACCATGCACTGGTACTGGTTCCAGATGTTGACCATGCGGTCGAGCTTTTCGTCGCTGCTCTTTATCGCAAAGCGGGAGAGCAGGCGGGTCCAGTATTCCTTCAGATCGCGGAGTGCGGCGTCGAACTGCTCTTCCGTTTCGAACGCGGCGAGCATCTCGTGCGCGTTCTCTTTATTGATGACCCCCGGAGCGGTAAATTTGCGGTCTGCGGGGTTTTCCGCGTAGCCCAGCCGGAACAGTAGGGTCTTCGATTCGCTCGGCGCCAGTTTGACGTTCAGCCGGAGCGCTGCGATGGGCGCCCAGCCGGAAGCTACGCTGCCGAAGGACGTGCGCTGTTCGACTGCCTGCGGGTCGTCCCATCCGCGGAAGCGGCCCAGGAACGCGTCGCGGTCGGTATCGAAGCCGTCGACCGGCGCGTTCACGGAATAGAACGCGTAGTGGTCGCGGCGTTCGCGGTATTCGGTCTTGTGGTATACGGTGCTGCCTTCGATCTCGACCTCGCCTATATTCCAGTTGCGCTGGAAATTCGTCGCGTCGTCCACGGCGTTCCAGAGGCACCATTCGGTGACGGCGTAGAGCGTCAGTTCCTTTTCTTCGCTGCTGTCGTTACGGAGGACCAGTTTCTGCACTTCCATGTCGGTATCCAGCGGCACCATGACAGTCAGTTCGGCGGAAACTCCGTTCTTTGCCCCCTCGAACACGGAGTATCCGAGACCGTGACGGCAGCGGTAGCTGTCCAGCGGAGTTTTCGCCGGCAGGAAAGCCGGGCTCCAGACCGTATCGCCGTCGCAGAGGTAGAAGCAGCGTCCGCCGTCGTCGTGCGGCACGTTGTTGTACCGAAAGCGCGTGATCCTGCGCAGCTTCGCGTCTTTATAGAAACTGTAGCCGCCGCAGGTGTTGCTGATCAGGGAAAAGAAACCGCTGCTGCCGAGATAATTGATCCACGGGAGCGGCGTATCCGGCCGTGTTATGACATATTCTTTCGCATTATCGTCAAAAAAACCGTACTTCATATCATAAAACCCCTTCAGAATTTAAGGATAATTAACTTAATCGATTACGATAATTATATGTGCCCTACGGGAATTAGGCAAGATGTTTTTGAATTTTCATCGAAAAAGCCTACGAAAACAGCTGCCGCGCTGAAAAATCGCGGAAAAATAAAGGCAAAAACTCGCAAAAATAATCCTTGACCGCCCGAAGAAACGGGTGATATAATGCCATTGACGAAATCGATTAAGTACAAATCGTACAGAAGAAGGAAGCAACCCGGTCCATGGTCACGATCACAGATATCGCAAAAGAATGCGGCGTTTCGCGCGCAACGGTCAGCAAAGCCCTGAACGGGGCTCCCGACATCGCGCCGAAGACCGCCGAGCGGATCAAAGAGCAGGCCAGGATCCTCGGATACCATCCGAACGCTACCGCAAGAGCCCTGAAGATGGGGCGCAGCTACAACATCGGCGTTCTGTTCTCGGACGAGACCGGCGGCGGCATCTCCCACGAATATTTCTCCCAGATCTTCGAGAGCGTCAAGAAAGAGGCGGAGAGCCTCGGATACGACATCACGTTCATCTCCAAGGATCTCGGAGCGATGTCGATGGACTACTACGAGCACGCGAAGTACAGGAACTGCGACGGCGTGGTCATCGCTTCCGCGGATTTCGCGGATCCCGCGATCATACGCCTGGTCATGAGCGAGATCCCGACGGTGACGCTCGACTACACGTTCGACAGCCGTACTTCCATCCTCTCCGACAACGTGCGCGGCATGGAGGCGTTGGTCAACTACGTATATGAGAACGGTCACCGCAAGCTCGCATTCATCCACGGAGAGCTGACATCGGTCACGCAGAAGCGCATCGCGAGCTTCAAAAAGAACTGCGCGGCGCTCGGGATCACGGTGCCGCCGGAATACGTCAGGGCGGCCGTCTACCACGACCCGCGCTCGAGCGGACTGGCCACGAGGGCGC